>CBDUPN010000110.1:0-5861 GCA_965369125.1 uncultured Aureibaculum sp.
GCTGTTTCAATTGCTTTAAATATTCGTTGTTTGTTGAGAACGGAAATGAATATGATCGGTACATCGGTAAAAGGCTCAATTTCACTTCTGATCTTTGCTTCAAATTGCTTGGTGGTTTGGGTATCTTTTTCTACGAGATCCCATTTATTCACCAAGATTACGATTCCCTTTTTATTTTTCGCAGCCAACCAGAAAATATTCTGGTCCTGGCCTTCAAATCCCCGCGTTGCATCTACTACTAAAATAGCAACATCGCAATGTTCAATAGCTCTAACCGATCGCATTACCGAATAAAACTCCAGATCTTCCTTGACCTTGCTTTTGCGGCGTATCCCTGCTGTATCTACCAGGTTAAATTCAAAGCCAAATCGGTTGTATTTGGTGTCGATAGAATCTCTGGTTGTACCTGCAATATCAGTAACTATATATCTCTCTTCACCGATCAAGGCATTTATAAAAGATGACTTTCCTGCATTTGGACGCCCAACAACGGCGAAGCGAGGCAGATCACTTTCGGCCTGTTCTTCTTTTTCGGGCAAGACTTCTATCAAAGCATCTAATAGCTCTCCGGTACCACTGCCATTAATGCTGGCAATAGTGTAATAATCGCCCAATCCCAAAGAATAAAACTCAACCGCATTTGCATTGCGTTTGCTATTATCCACCTTATTAACGGCGAGCAAAACAGGTTTTTTTACTTTCCTTAAGAGGCTGGCAACCTCTTCATCCATTCCCGTAACTCCAGACTCTACATCTACCATAAAAATAATGGCATCGGCTTCGTCGATCGCAAGCTTGACCTGTTTATCGATTTCCGCTTCAAAAACATCATCAGAACCAACAACATAACCACCTGTGTCTATTAAGGTAAATTCCCTGCCATTCCATTCACTTTTACCGTAATGCCTGTCGCGCGTTACCCCACTTACGGCATCTACAATAGCTTCTCGTCTTTGGATCAATCGATTAAAAAAAGTCGATTTACCAACGTTTGGCCTTCCTACTATGGCAACAATATTTCCCATTTTTATTAAATTGTTGGCAAAGATAACTTATTGATTACAAAATTTATATATTTAATATTTATAAAAATTATTGTTACACCTATTTTTTATGAATCAACCTATCCATAACGACCAACTCAACAAGGTTTTATTGAAGCCCAGGTTTAAAATTGAAAGGGACGAAAGTAAAGACGTTATCATTAAAAAATTTAAGAAAGAATTCTCATCGGATAATTGTATATATTGTACCAAGATCATAGATAATCATATAGTAATAGATGTTCCTAAGGATGAAGATCATTTTTGGTCACCACAATTGCATATTGAAGTTGAAAGCAATGAAGAAAATAAAACGATTGTAAAAGGTTTATTCGGTCCGAAACCTCAAGTTTGGACCTTTTTTATGTTCATCCATTTTGCCGTAGCTGTAGCGTTTGTTGTATTTTTTGTAGTGGCATATACACGTTGGAATCTAAAACAGGATTATACCTTCGCACTCATTATGTGCATTGCCATGCCGGTGCTCTGGATCATTTTATATATACTCGGACAATTAGGTAAAAAGAAGGGCTATAAACAAATGGTACAACTGGAAACTTTTTTAACGATAATATTAGAAGGATAACTAAATATTTATAAGGATCTGTTGCATTTCCTGTTGTAATTCGAATGCTTTTTCTCGGGCATTTTGAGCAAATTTCTGGTCATTTGAAGCATAAATAATGCCTCTCGATGAGTTTATGAGCAATCCTATTTCATCGTTAAGCCCGAATTTACAAACATCTTGTAAACTGCCTCCTTGCGCACCGACACCTGGCACTAATAAAAAATGATCTGGAACAATTTTTCTGATCTCTTTAAAATATTCAGGCCTGGTTGCACCAACCACAAACATTAAATTTTGAGAGTTTTTATAAGTTAACGACTTTTTCAGAACAGTTTTATACAATGCGTCATTGTCAAAAGTCAAAGTTTGGAAATCCAAACCTCCTTTATTGGAAGTTAATGCTAAGAGGATGGTAAATTTATTTTCAAATACCAAAAAAGGCTCAACAGAGTCTCTTCCCATATAAGGTGCTACGGTTATAGAATCAAAATTTATATCCTCAAAAAAAGCCTTGGCATACCGGGTAGAAGTGTTGCCAATATCACCACGTTTGGCATCGGCGATCGTAAATATTTCAGGGTAATATTTATTTAAGTAATCGATGGTCTTTTGTAGTGATGTCCATCCTTTAATACCATAAGCTTCATAAAAGGCTATATTGGGTTTATAGGCAACCGCCAAATGATGGGTAGCATCGATAATCTGCTTATTAAATTCATAAATAGGATCTTCTTTTGATAAAAGGTGCTTTGGAATTTTTTCAAGATCAACATCAAGGCCAATACACAAAAAGGATCTCTTTTTCTTGATCTGTTCTACAAGTTGTGCTTTTGTCATCACTTTATAACTAAAAGGTTAGGCAAAAGTAATCATTTTCATGGAGCAATTTAAACCGATTTTTTATCCAAAATAATAACCAGAAGCATTCGGTTTGACAGGAAATGATTAACCTATTTAAGAAAGTGATATTTAAAAAAGTTTTTTCAGTAGGTTTAATTTATATTTGTTTTCTAAAGGAATACGGTTGTTCAATTATATTTTAAATAAATCTTTTTACGGAATCATTACCTTATTCGGGGTTGTAACCGTTATTTTCTTTTTGTTTACTGTTTTACCCGGAGATCCTGCAAGGATGATGCTAGATCAGCGTGAAGACAGTGAACAACTGATGAATATTAAGAAAAAATACGGATTTGATAAACCTATTTTAACGCAATATGGATATTATTTGAATGATCTATCCCCACTCTCCATTCACAGCAATAGTAAAGAAGATTATACCCATTTGAAATTGGGCAAATATACTTTTACAAAGTTATTTAGCACTAGAAAAAATACCATCGTTATTAAATACCCCTATTTAAGGGAATCCTTTCAAAAAAACGGAAAAAGCGTAACCGAGGTCATTTCAGAAACGTTACCCAATACTGCTGTTCTGGCCATTTCGGCAATAACAATTGCCATTATTATTGGCATTTTCTTTGGAATATTATCGGCACTCTTTAAAGACACTTTTTTTGACAGGATCATATCTATCATCAGTACATTGGGCATGAGTGTTCCTTCATTTTTTTCGGCTATTATTTTTGCCTGGTTATTTGGTTTTGTGCTGCACAAATACACCAATTTAAATATGACAGGCAGTTTATATGAGGTTGATGATTTCGGTGAAGGAAAATATATTCAATGGAAAAATTTGCTATTACCAGCCATAGTTTTAGGTATTCGGCCCTTGGCTGTGGTTATTCAACTTATGCGGAATTCCTTGTTGGAAGTGATGAGCCAGGATTATATCCGGACAGCCAGAGCTAAGGGACTAACCATGTATAAGATCATAAAAAGACATGCTTTGAAAAATTCGCTTAATCCGGTAGTGACAGCAGTTTCAGGCTGGTTTGCTTCCCTGTTGGCAGGAGCAGTTTTTGTAGAGTATATTTTTAACTGGAATGGATTGGGTAAAGAAATAGTCAATGCTTTAAACACCTTAGACCTGCCTGTTATTATGGGAAGTGTGTTGGTTATAGCGGCTATGTTCATTATTATCAATATTTTTGTAGACATAATTTACGGATGGTTAGATCCGAGAATACGATTAAAATAAGAACTTAATATAAACACGCTTATCTATTGTAAGCATTTGTAAAAAATTAAAAAAATGAGAACTAAAATTGTCGCCGGTAACTGGAAAATGAATAATGACTTAGAAGAGTCTAAAAAATTAGTAAAAGGGATTAAGAAAGCCATAAAAAATGAAGTCTATAAAAACACGAGGATTATTGTGGCTCCTACTTTTGTAAACTTAAAAAGTGTAGTTAAACAGGCTAAAAAATCTGTGATCGAAGTAGCTGCACAAAATATGCATCAGGCAGATAGTGGTGCTTTTACAGGTGAGATTTCTGCCGAAATGCTAAAAGCAATCGGTGTTAAAACTGTGATTCTAGGTCATTCTGAGCGCAGAGAATATTTTGGAGAGACAGACGCTTTATTGGCACAAAAAGTTGACCAGGCCCTTAAACATAAGTTGAAGGTAATTTTCTGTTTTGGTGAATTATTAGAGGACAGAAAATCTAAAAATCATTTTAAGGTAGTTGAGTCACAGCTTAAGAATGGATTGTTTCATCTTAAAGATAAATCATGGAAGCATATTGTGCTGGCCTATGAACCGGTTTGGGCTATTGGTACCGGGGAAACGGCCTCACCGGAACAAGCACAGGAAATGCATGCCTTTATCAGAAAATTAGTTGAAGAGCATTATGATGAGGATGTTGCAGAAAATGTTTCTATACTATACGGCGGTAGCGTAAAACCTGCCAATGCAAAAGAGATTTTCTCAAAACCAGATGTGGATGGAGGATTAATAGGTGGAGCAGCGTTAAATAAAGACGATTTCTTGGCTATTATTAACGCCATTTAATGGGTAACAGCTATTTTGAATATAAATTTATTGTAAATCCCAAAGAACCGGCGACCGAAATTTTAATCGCCGAGCTGGCGAATGCTGGATTCGAAAGTTTTGTTGAAAATGATAATGGCCTATTGGCCTATATTCAGCAAAAAGACTGGAATGATCATATAATAGATAATATCCAAATTTTAAGATCAACAGAGTTCGATATTTCTTACCAAAAGAATGCTATAAGACAGACGAATTGGAACAAGGAATGGGAATCGAATTTTGAGCCAATACAGGTGGATGAAATAGTGAGTATTAGAGCGCCTTTCCATAAAGATCCAAACTTGAAATACGATATTGTAATTGAACCAAAAATGAGTTTTGGTACCGGCCACCACGAAACTACTCATATGATGATTCAACATCTCATTGAACTCAATCTCGAAAACAAAAAAGTATTGGATATGGGTTGTGGTACGGGTATTCTTGCTATTTTTTCTGAATTAAAAGGTGCCCGGGAAATAGATGCTATAGATATTGATGAATGGTGCTATGAAAATTCGATCGAAAATTGCAATCGAAATGAGTGTAAAAAAATTAATGTTCATCAGGGGGATGCCACCCTTTTAGTTGATAAAAAATATGATATTATTATTGCGAATATTAATAGGAATATCCTATTGATGGATATTAGGACTTATGCAAAATGCCTTAATGAAAAAGGCATCTTGTTATTAAGCGGATTTTATGAAGAAGACATTCCTATTATTGATGCTGAAGCGAATAAATACAAATTGAAATTAGAGAAGATTATAGAGAGGAATAATTGGGTTGCTTTAAAATATGTTAATTAGTCTATTATATTTTTTTTGCTGATTTTAAAAATCTTTTTATAAATTTAGCCCATTATGAGTACAAAAAGAAAAAAGCAGGAAGATTTTGAGATCATGGATAAAGAAGTATCTCAAAATGAAATCATATTGTTTAATGATGATGTGCATACTTTTGAATTTGTAATTAATTCATTAATGGATGTATGCGATCATTCACCCGAGCAGGCCGAACAATGTACTTATTTGGTACATTATAAAGGAAAGTGCGCGGTCAAAACGGGGGAATATGATGAGCTAAAACCACGCTGTTCGCGATTGTTAAATTTAGGACTGTCGGCCGAAATCGTTTGAAATAAGGCATTCTGGCCTTATTTTATATTTTAGAATTGATAAATAAGATCAATTCAAAATATATTATTCTCATCTTAAAAATATTTTTTTTATTGAAAATGCATTAAGGCTCTCGATAGTGTATTTTGTTTTATGAATATTTAAATAAGTTTTCGAAATACAGTACATTTGTG
>CBDUPN010000111.1:0-5852 GCA_965369125.1 uncultured Aureibaculum sp.
GAGCCGATATAGGAGCAGCAAGTATATCCGGTACGGTTGAATTAGCAACTGGTGACTATATAGAATTATGGTTAGCCAATGATCTGGCGAGTAGAGATGCGACCATTGAAAATCTGAATCTTCATATCAATTAAATTTTAATAAAACTGTCAGACTGTATATTTTGATTCAGCTCATTTTGATATTTGGTCATGCTAAATCCTTCATGAATGGAATATGATCCTGTTTCTCCATTTTTATTGACAGCAATATATCCTACTTGAAATTCTTTATAATTACTATTCGGCTTGTTTACGATTCTTTTTATGGCTTCTTCACATGCTTCTTGTGGTGTTTTACCTTGACGCATTAACTCTACTATCAGGAAGCTGCCCACGGTTTTTACAACTTCTTCACCTAAACCTGTAGCAACGGCAGCACCAATCTCGTTATCTACAAATAATCCAGCGCCTATAATGGGAGAATCACCCACACGCCCTGCCATTTTAAAAGCCAATCCACTAGTTGTACAAGCGCCGGAAATATCACCATTTTTATCAATAGCTAACATGCCAATTGTATCATGATTTTCAATGTTAATTATGGGTTTGTACTCTGATTTTATTTTCCAATCTTCCCACGCTTCTTTTGAAGCTTCTGTCAATAAGTTTTCTCTTTTAAAGCCCTTTTCATAGGCAAATTTTTCTGCTCCTTTTCCGGCAAGCATCACGTGGGGGGTTTCTTCCATTACTTTTCGAGCTATAGAGACCGCATGTGTTATATTTTGTAAATAGACAACTGAGCCACAGTCTCCATTTTTATTCATAATACATGCGTCTAGGGTAACGTTTCCATCTCTATCAGGTAATCCGCCTTTTCCTACAGACTGCCCTTCAACGTTTGCCTCTTCAACCATGCAGCCCTGTTCTACTGCATCAAGAGATGATTTGCCTATATGTAAAATATTCCATGCTTTTGCCGTGGCCTTTTTTACATCCCATGTTGCGATAACCAAGGGTAATTGAGACTTAAACGATGATGCCTTTGTTTTAGCCTTATCAGATTTCTCATTGGTACAGTTATTAAAAGTACTCCCAACTGCTAAGCCAACACCTGTTAATGATGCTTTTTTTATAAAGTTTCTGCGCTTCATGCTTGCTTTTGTTTTTTCTCTAATTTAGCAAGGTACTAAAATTCTTGAGTCCTAAAAAGGTGTAAAAATGATAATTGAAGTGTGTGCTAATTCTTATGATTCTGCTGTAAATGCTGAGAAAGCTGGAGCTGACCGAATAGAATTATGTACTGAATTGGCTGTTGGAGGGATCACTCCATCTTACGGGACAATCTTAAAGGTTAAGGAAGATCTAAAACTGGCCGTAAATGTTTTGATACGACCTAGGAGTGGAAATTTCTCATTTTCTGAATCTGAATTTGATATTATGAAACGCGATATTTCATTTTGTAAAGAAATTGGATGTGAGGGTGTGGTCTCTGGTATATTGTCAAAGGATCTAACGATTGATCTAAAGAGAACGCAAGAATTGGCAAACCTTGCAAAACCAATGTCATTTACCTTTCACAGGGCGTTCGATTGGGTGGGAAATCCATTAAACGAATTAGAAAAACTTATAGAAATTAAAATTGATAGAATTTTAACTTCAGGCCAGCAATCTTCAGCGGTTAAGGGCTTAAATTTATTAAAACAATTGCAGGAAAAAGCTGGACAAAAATTGATAATATTACCTGGAGGTGGTATCAATAGCAGTAATATCCTTGAGTTTAAAAGAGCCGGTTTTAAAGAGGTTCATTTTTCTGGTATAAAACTTCACAAAACTTACTATAAGTTAAAAGTATCAATGAATAATGATAAGCTATTTAATGAAAATCAGATTGTTATCTCAAATTTTAAAAAGATCAAAGAGATTGTTGAATTAGTTAAATAAATATTAAACTTTATTGTTTTAAGCTTCTTTGGGGTACTTTTGCGAATAAACTATTTAATATGATTCGTTGGATTATTTTTTTAATAATCTATATAATAATAGATTTTTATGCCTTTCAGGCCATAAAAACCATTACTAAAAAAACTTGGATACATGTTGTGCTCGTTGCACTATCAGTTGTTGTAGTTGGTAATTTTATTTATCAATTTTTACAAGTAAGTGATGGCAGGGTATTAACTCCGGCTAAAAGTTATGCATTTGGATTTTTATTAACCTTACTTGCCTTAAAAATAGTCATAGTGCCTATTCTCTTCGGAGAGGATATTTTAAGAATATTTATGGGCACGTATAAAAGATTATTTACCTCTAATGATTCATTTTACTTACCATCGAGAAGAAAATTTGTAAGCCAAATAGCCATGGGCTTGGCAGCTATTCCTTTTAGCTCTTTGCTTTATGGCATGTACAAAGGAAAATACAATTATAAAGTATTAAAATATTCACTGGAGTTCGATGATCTGCCCGATTCTTATGATGGTTATCAAATCACCCAGATATCAGATATCCATAGCGGAAGCTTTGACAATCCTGATAAGATCAATTATGGTGTTGATCTTATAAATGAGCAGAATTCCGACCTCATTTTGTTTACAGGCGATATGGTGAATAACAGAGCCGACGAAATGATTCCATGGGTCGATACTTTTAGGAAATTAAAAGCAAAAGACGGAAAGTTTTCTGTGTTGGGAAATCATGATTATGGAGATTATGTTGATTGGAAAAGCGAAGAGGCCAAGGCTCGTAATTTAGAGAAATTAAAAGATATCCAAAGGCAATTGGGTTTTGACCTCATATTAAATGATCACAGGATCTTGAAAAAAGGAGATGATAAAATAGCATTAATAGGTGTTGAAAACTGGGGTGCTGGAAGGTTTAAAAAGGTCGGCGATTTAAATAAGGCAAGTGCAGCTGTTAACCAACAAGATTTTAAAATATTAATGAGTCACGACCCAAGCCATTGGGAACAGGAAGTTAAAGATCACAAAACGCATTATCATTTAACTTTAAGCGGGCATACCCATGGTATGCAATTCGGTATTGAAATTCCGGGATGGATCAAATGGAGCCCCGTTAAATGGCGATATAAATACTGGGCAGGTATTTACGAACATGCTGGTCAGATATTAAATGTGAATAGGGGCTTTGGTTTTTTGGCATATCCCGGAAGGGTAGGTATTTGGCCTGAAATATCAGTTATTACACTGAAAAAGAGGTTAATTTCCTAAAAATATTATATTTGTATGAAGTTACCTATTACTATTAATTAATGTTTTGGTATTTTAAACAGCTCCCTTATGGCAAAATTTGGTGAATTAATTAGTTCGAATGTGCCTACACTGATCGATTTTTACGCAGATTGGAATGAGAATAATTCCAGTCTTCATAGTGTCCTAAGAGATGTTGCGGCTGCATTAGGTGATAAAGCAAAGGTCATCAAAATCGATATAGACAAAAACGAAACATTAGCCAATGCCCTTAGAATAAAGGGTAATCCAACATTTATTATCTATAAAAATGGTGAGATGAAGTGGCGACAATCAGGTGAACAGGATGCCAATACTTTAATTAGCTTGGTTAAACAGTACGTATAACTCACTTTTCAATTTTTTTAAAATTATAGCCTTTTTCATTCAAGACTTTTAAAGTTTTGGGTAATACTACCTTTAACTTATCGAATGCCTTCACACTATCATGAAAAACTATGATATCACCATTGTTAGAATTATTAATCACATTCTTTAAGCATTGATCATTTGTAATTTCATGATCAAAATCTCCACTTAAAACCGACCACATGATAACTTTATAATTTAATTTAGAAAGTTCGTTGGTTTGAGAAATTCTAATTCTTCCATAAGGAGGTCGGAATAATTTCTGAAAAGGATGTTCTATAAATTCGGAAATTATTTTTTCTGTTTTTAACACTGAGTTTATATAGTCTTTTTTTTTGCTTTTCCATCCATTGAGATGATCATAGGTATGATTTCCAATGGCGTGTCCATGGTCAATAATCTTTTTAAAGACCTCTGGATTTTGTATTATATTTTTTCCAATACAAAAAAATGTAGCTTGGGCATTATATTGCTTAAGTGTATCTAATACCCATTCTGTAATTTTTGGGGTTGGACCGTCATCGAAAGTAAGGTAGATATTTTTCTCCTTCTTAGCAAAACTCCAAACCTGATTTCTAAATAAGGTTGAAACTACATGAGGGGTTTTAGCTAAATACGGTTTCATTTATTCAATAACACTTTCTAAAAGTTTAAAAGAAGCTACATATCCCTTTTTCAATTCATCGGAAAATTCCTTATCGTACTCATCTACCGTGCCTACAACATTGTTGTACATTAAAAGTGTTGCTTCAATATCATCAAAATGTTGAGAAACATCATAATTATCTAAACCACTATAATATTCGATACGGTCTTGAAAAATGCTCACCAAGGTATTGGCAACTATTCTGGCCTTTTCTTTATTGTTAACCCTGTAATAGTTGTCTACGTAACCGAGTACCAATCCGTAATGACCATATCTTTCTATAGGCATTTTATTAATTGAGAGATCAAGTATTTCTTCTGCCTTGTCAAATTTTTCCTCTTTTACAAGTTCTTCAGCCAATCTAATCAGATTATTTCTAAAGGAGATACCATTTTTACGGGTTTCAACATCAATATATATTGCATCACTATCGCTGTTTTTCCAATCCCATTTTTTAACATTATTATACATGATTTCGGTGTCAATCCGACCTAGATCCAGCACGCTTTTAGACCTGCCATCCTCATTAGTGCTTGGAGTTCTTATAGGAACGAATTTGTAAGCTAAGCCATCTAACTGCAAATAATCTTTTAACCAGATATATTCTTCGTCTGCATGTGCTCCTCCTGTGAAATAGATGGGCCTTTCCCAATTATTATTAGCTAAAATATCTAACATTAAAATTCTATTCTTTGCCAGCCCCAATCTGTCTATTACAATATCGATATAAGGTACAATTTGAGCAGAATCTTTGAGTGGTACAATTTTATTTCTTAGAACCGCTTCTTTATCTACAGGGATTCTTAATTTATTAGTAGGATAATATTTTTCTGGTATACCATCTTCATCCAAATCTATCTGGGTTCTCTCATCATTACTGCCAATCCAATTCATAAAAGATTTAATATCCATAACCGTATCTTTTAAAGTTGGGTTTGGAATATGATAAGCAACGTCTAAAGACCCCGTTCTATATTGTTCATGTGTAAGCTGTGAAGGTATAGGATCGGCTTCATAAGTTTTCCTTTTTTGCTGATCTATATACCAATCTGTTGCAAATAAACTTGTATTAATCAATTTAATATCAGTTCTGTAATTTTCAACTTCCTGCATGTACCATAGCGGGAAAGTATCATTATCACCAATGGTGAACATAATGGCATTTTCCTGACAAGAATCCAGGTAGGCTTTTGCATTATTACGTGTTGCATATCTGCCTGAGCGGTCATGGTCGTCCCAATTCTCAGACGCCATCAGAGTTGGTACGGCGAGAAGGCAAATACCTGTAAGTCCAATCGCTAATGATTTAGGATTTATTTTATCTTTAAATCTTTCGAATAATGCCAATACACCTAACCCAATCCAAATGGCAAATACATAGAAAGAACCTACTACTGCATAATCGCGTTCTCGAGGTTCAAAAGGTTTAGGATTTGTATAAAAAATAATGGCTAAACCCGTAAAGGCAAAGAACAGTAATAAAATATAGAAATTCTTTTTATCGAGTTTAAGATGATATAATAGGCCAATAATTCCTAAAATAAAGGGCAAGAAATAATAAGTGTTTCTTCCTTTATTATTCTTTATTTCCTCGGGAAGATTGCTTTGTGA
>CBDUPN010000112.1:0-5846 GCA_965369125.1 uncultured Aureibaculum sp.
GTGTATTTTGTTTTATGAATATTTAAATAAGTTTTCGAAATACAGTACATTTGTGTGCATTATTTAAATTAGTTAATATGGCTTTTGATATAGAAATGATAAAGGGCGTTTACAAAACTATGGGTGAACGCATTAATAAAGCTAGGCAGTTAACGGGAAAACCATTAACCCTTGCAGAAAAGATATTATATTCTCACCTTTCGGATGGAATGCCTAATCAGGTTTATGAAAGAGGTAAGTCCTACGTAGATTTTGCCCCTGATAGAATTGCATTGCAAGATGCGACAGCCCAGATGGCCTTATTACAATTTATGCAGGCAGGTAAAAAGAAAGTCGCCGTACCAACTACGACGCACTGCGACCACTTGATTCAAGCAAAAATTGGAGCAAAAGCCGATTTGCAAAATGCGCTGAATACCAGTAATGAAGTTTTTAATTTTTTAGAATCAGTTTCAAGAAAATATGGCCTTGGATTCTGGAAACCAGGTGCCGGTATTATTCATCAAGTGGTATTAGAAAACTATGCATTTCCCGGAGGGATGATGATAGGAACCGATTCACATACTGTAAATGCAGGAGGACTTGGTATGGTAGCTATTGGTGTGGGAGGAGCAGATGCTGTTGATGTAATGGCAGGAATGCCATGGGAATTAAAATTTCCAAAACTGATCGGTGTAAAGTTAACAGGAAAATTAAGTGGCTGGACAGCACCAAAAGATGTTATCTTAAAGGTTGCAGGTATTTTAACCGTTAAAGGTGGTACCGGGGCGATCGTAGAATATTTTGGAGATGGTGCAAAAAGCATGTCGTGTACAGGCAAAGGAACCATTTGTAATATGGGTGCTGAGATCGGCGCTACGACCTCTACTTTCGGTTATGATGAATCCATGGAGCGTTATTTAAGGGCTACCGACAGAAGTGATGTTGCCGATGCCGCCAACAAGGTAAAAGAACATTTAACTGGAGATGAAGAAGTTTATGCAAACCCCAATAAATATTTTGATCAAGTTATAGAGATCAATTTATCTGAATTAAAACCACTTATTAACGGTCCGTTTACTCCCGATCTAGCAACACAAGCCGGTAGGGAAATGACAGAAAAAGCAAAAGCAAATAATTGGCCACTTGAAGTAGAATGGGGCCTCATAGGCTCATGTACCAACTCTTCTTATGAAGACCTGTCGCGTGCCGCATCTATTGCACAACAGGCAATTGATAAAGGATTGGAGACAAAGGCACATTTTGGTATTAATCCGGGGTCTGAACAAGTGAGATTTACTGCAGACAGGGATGGCCTATTGCAAAAGTTCGAAAAATTAGATGCTACGATATTTACCAATGCTTGCGGCCCTTGTATCGGGCAATGGGCACGTTATAGTGATCCGAAAAATGCGCCTAAAAATAGCATTGTGCATTCGTTTAACAGAAACTTTGCGAAGCGTGCCGATGGTAATCCTAATACCCATGCTTTTGTAACTTCACCTGAAATGGTGGCGGCTATAGCTATTGCAGGGCGATTAGATTTTAATCCTGTAACCGATACGCTAATAAATAAGAAAGGTGAGAAAGTAAAACTTGAAGAACCAACAGGATGGGAGCTGCCTCCAAAAGGATTTGATGTAAAAGATGCCGGATTTGTGGCGCCGCCTAAAGATGGATCTAAAATTGAAATTAAAGTTAGCCCGGAATCTAAGAGATTACAGTTGTTATCTCCTTTCGAACCCTGGAATGGGAAGAATATTACCGGTGCTAAACTATTAATAAAAGCTAAGGGCAAATGTACCACCGATCACATTTCTATGGCAGGACCATGGTTGCGATTCAGGGGACATTTAGATAATATTTCTGAAAATACATTGACCGGAGCTGTAAATGCATTTAATGATAAAACAGATTTAGTTAAAAATCAAATTACCGGTGAATATGGTGCGGTACCTGCTACACAAAGAGCCTATAAGGCGGCAGGAATTCCTACCATAGTAGTGGGAGATCATAATTACGGAGAAGGGTCGTCAAGAGAACATGCGGCTATGCAACCAAGACATTTGGGAGTAATAGCAGTATTGGTTAAATCTTTTGCTAGAATTCATGAAACTAATTTAAAGAAGCAAGGAATGCTAGGCTTGACCTTTGCGAACGAATCTGATTATGATAAAATTCAGGAAAATGACACTTTTGACTTTGTTGATCTGGTAGATTTTGCTCCAGGGAAACCTTTAACCATTGTTGCAAAACATGATAATGGTACACAAGACACGATTGTGGTTAATCATACATATAATGCCGGACAAATAGAATGGTTTAAAGCTGGATCGGCACTGAATTTAATAAAGAAACAAAACGCTAAATAATTTAAGCATTTTATAATAAGCTCCTTTTTTGGTATTCGAAAAAGGAGTTTTTTATTTTAAAAAAATACCCTAAAAGCAAAGTTTGGTGTAATCCCTAAGGAATATTCTTTTATTTCTTGAGGTAAATTATCGTCATTAACAATATAGTAACTGTTAATGATATTTTTTTGATCAAGAATATTCAAAACAGATAAACCGGCCTGTGCCTTTATTTTTTTTGAAAGTGTAAAATCATAGATTGCAGAGGCATCCAACCTCATGAAAGCGTCTAAATTACTACTGTTAGCAGCACTGTAATTAATTTTATTATTTACAATTTCATCACCAAAGATTGGCCTTGTTGTAGGTTTACCCGAACGCCAGTTTAATCCAGCAGATAATTTTAAATTTTTAATTTCATAAGCAGTTGCCACAGAAACGGTATGTGTTATATCGTAATTACTAGAAAATTTATTCTCTTCAAATTCGTCGAAATCATAATTGTTGTCTGCCAGAGAATAACTTATCCAGGTATTGATTTTGTCGAATTTATTATTGATGATAAAGTCAAACCCTTTAACATTATAACTACCATCAGTTTTTATATATTCATATTGGTTTTGAAACCCTTGACTTTGTGAAGTTATACCATTTACCCTTTTATAATAAACTTCTGTATTGATCATTAAACCTTGATAATAATAATTCGATCCTAAGGAGATCTGTTTACTTCTGAGAATTGGAATATCGTTATTGTTCGATAATGTCCACCTGCGATTTTCAATGCCCAGGAAATTATTTTTAAAATCGGTTAATAAAGTAGTAGTCTGATTTTTAAATTCTCCTAAAACTTCCATCATGATACGATCGGTGAGCCTATGGTTGATGCTTAATCGAGGTTCGACAATAAACTTATTAAATGTATCTATATAATTAATACGGGTTCCGAACTTAACATGGGTGTTCTGATCGCTTGAACTATAGGCAATTTCCGATGATACGGCATGCGTACTAACCACTTCTTTAATAGAAATATCAACAGGAGGAAAATTAACTTCATCTGTATTTGTAATCCCTGTTTCAATAAAATGATAGCCGTTTTTTAGCTTGATCTGGTCATTTAAGATATAACTTGTGTTAATGTTAAGTCCGGCCTCTACCACTTTATTACCTTGTGTCGAAATCTGTTCGTTTATAATATCAAAATTTGTGGCTTCCAGATCATAATTTGTGGCATAAAACTGTAATGAAGTTTTGAATTTATTATTCCAATCTCTGTTATATTTTATTCCTCCAGCCAAATTGCTCTGATCTAAAGTACTTTCACGAGAAGCTGATAATCCACCACCAAAAGCATTTTCTGTAAAAGTTAAACTATTGTTTAAATGCAAGATGTTTACACTTAATTGATCTTTATCGGTTATGTCGTATAATAACCTTAAGCTAATATCATAAAAATCAAATTTTTCATCGGTGCTATTGGTATTGCTGGTACTTGTAACTACATCAGTATTTTGAAAAGCCCTATCGAAATATTGGCTGTATGTAGGGGTATTGAGATATTCGCTAAAAGATTTTCTCGAAGCTAATTGGAAAGACGATCTATCATTGATAGGGACATCAACATAGGCGTCAACATTGATAAAATTTAAACCAGCTTCTGCTTTAAGGGTATCGTTTGTTCTTTCATCAGTCATCATATCTACCGTGCCAGAAACACCATCAGAGTAATTTGAAGGTGTGCCATTCTTCAATAAGGATACTTTTTTTGCCATCCTCGGATTAAGGGCAGAAATCAAACCAAAAAAATGGCCCGATTGATACATTTTAATTCCATCCCAAAGAATTAGGTTCTGATCATGAGTACCTCCTCTGATGTTAATGTTAGAAACAGTTTCGTCTATACTTTGAAAACCAGATAAGGCTTGAATAGTTTGTAAAACATCTGTTTCTATAAGGCCTGGGATAGTTCCGAAATTTTTATAATTGATATTAATACTACCATCAATGATCTTGTTAATACCATTAGTTAAATAGTTATTTAAAATAATTTCAGTTAGATTTTCTGTTTTTGAAACCAGGTAGACAGTTTCGCATTTTTGCGTCTTATATTTTTCGGCATATTCAGTAAAAATTTCATAACCCAAATGTCTAAAAGTAATGATATCATCTTCAACTACTTTATCCAATTTAAAATACCCTTTATCGTCGGTAATTGTAGATAATGATTTTGATTGCACAACACATCCTGGTACAATGTCATTGGTCGCAATATCGACCACATAACCACAAATAGAAAAACTATTATCCTTGTTGGTAATAGTTATAAAATTGTTTCCTAAAATTGTAAATTGTAAGGGAGTGTTGGTTTGTAGATATTCTATAGATTGTTTTAAATTAAGATCGTTTGACGGAGGTTCTAGGAATATATATTTTATATCATTGTCTATATACGAAAAATTACACTCAAAACGGAAGTGTAATTCTTCTAAAATTTCGATAAGTGGTTGCTTTCCTTTTTGAGTTTGTGCTGAAATCTTAGTGAAACAAAAAAAAGATAAAAGAATAAAAATTAGCAGTAACTGTTTTTTTATCACTCCTTAGTTAAAACTATTTTTGTATTGTCTTCTTTAGTATACTTCAATTTCAATGGTAATGTTATAGATTTTAAAGCTAATTCTTTATTGGTGTTGGTAAAACTACCAGAAAATAATTGATCTGTATCTATATTATTAGCTTCAATTTTAATATTGTATTGTCTTTCAAATTCTTGAATAACTTCGCTATAAGGAACACTTTTAAAACTACTTAGATATTTATTTGCCCAAGTTGGAGCCGAATCTCTAGATTCTCCTTCGATTACTGCACCATCTATTATTTTAAAAGTTTTTCCGGCCGGTAGTTTAATTACCCTATTTTTATAGGTAACACTCACAAGACCTTCATAACATGTTACTTCAAAATAATTAACGCGTTGCTTAACATTAAATTGCGTACCAAGAACACTAACTTTACCAGACCAAGTAACTACGTCAAACTGTGACCCTTTGGCTACTTTAAAATAAGCTTCACCTACTAAATTTACTTCACGGTTTTTCTTCCAATTCCTCTTCTTATAATTTAAAGAAGATTCTGCATTTAGTTTAACACTTGATTTATCGGGTAATTCAACAGATGTAGTATTGCTAGCTAGTGTTTTTACTACTGTTGTGTCATCATATATAGGTGAGTAATATACCGCCAAGCCTATTATAAAGATGGCAGCAATCCTCAATAATGGTTTTATCCAACGTACTTTTGACGCGGACGTATCTCGCTCTTTGATTTTAGATTTTAGATTTAAAAATTCCAAATCTACATTATAAGACGTGTCTTTAAACAATAAGGCTTTTTCTGAAAGCTTGTTGTAAGATTCATACTCTGGCAATTTCTTAAAGGCTTTCAATTCGGCCTCGCTTAATTCGCCATCTAACCATTTCTGTATTAAGAGTTCTTTTTGCATATCAATAGTTTCTA
>CBDUPN010000113.1:0-5824 GCA_965369125.1 uncultured Aureibaculum sp.
ATAAATTAAGTAAAGAATTACACGAACTATCAGAAGCTGCCAACAAAAAATACACCAATTTACAATTAGATTACACTTATAATGACGAGAATGATCCTAACAGGTTTTATTACCGGTCTGATCACTATAACTTCGCAAAGAATAATATCCCGATAATTTTCTATTTTACAGGCGTACATGAAGACTACCACAGGCCAACTGATACCGCCGATAAAATAAGATATGACCTGCTTAAAAAAAGGACGCATTTGATCTTTTATACTGCCTGGGAAATTGCCAATCGGGAAAATAAACTAGCCATCGATATTAAGTAATTGTACACCATAATAGACATAGAAACTACCGGAGGAAAGTACAATGAAGAGGGTATTACAGAGATTGCCATTCATAAATATGATGGGCATCATGTGGTTGATACTTTCATCAGTTTATTGAATCCTGAGCGGGAAATACAACCTTTTGTCGTAAATCTTACCGGAATTAATAGCAATATGCTTAGAAATGCTCCAAAGTTCTACGAGGTGGCCAAACGAATTATTGAAATTACTACAGACTGTGTCATTGTAGCCCACAATGCTAAATTTGACTATAGGATATTACGAACCGAATTCAAACGACTTGGTTACGACTATAAAAGACAGACCTTATGTACTGTTGAATTGAGTAAAAAACTTATTCCCGACCTTGAATCTTATAAACTGGGTAGACTCTGTCGCGCTTTAGGAATCCCAGTATCAGATCGTCACAGGGCTAATGGCGATGCTATTGCTACAACAAAACTTTTTAAACTTTTAATTGACAAAGACATCCAAAAATCTATTGTCACTACCACCATTAGACAGGAACCTAAATATCAGCTTGATCCTAAATTGATTGATATCATAGAAAGTCTTCCAACATCTACAGGGGTTTACTATATGCACAAGGCGGATGGTGAAATAATTTATATAGGTAAAAGCAGAAATATTAAAAAGAGAATCAACCAACATTTTACTAATACCAATCCTAAATCAAAAAAAATCCAATCACAAGTTACTGCCGTTACTTATGAAACTACCGGAAGTGAATTAGTTGCGCTTCTAAAAGAAAGTGAAGAGATTAAAAGAAACAAACCTATTTTTAACAGGGCACTAAGAAGAACCGTATACACACATGCATTATACAGCTCAGTGGATGATAAAGGTTATATTAATTTAAAAATTGACATTGCTGATGGTAGAAAAAGACCTATTACCACCTTTACCAATAGACAAAGTGCCAAAAGCTTTATGTTCAATGCAGTAGAGAATCATGTGCTTTGTCAAAAATTAACGGGATTACATGAAGTAAAGCACAACTGTTTTAATTATTCGATAAAAGCTTGCAATGGTGCATGTGTTCAGAAAGAGTCACCTGAACTATATAATAAACGCGTGCAACAATTGATCGACGGAAATAGCTTCGTCGATAAAAATATGGTGATCATTGATAGAGGTAGGGAAATAGATGAAAAAAGTGCTATTCTTATTGAGGATGGTATATTTAAAGGGATAGGTTATTTTAATTTAAATTACCAGGTAAACAATAGTGCTATAATAAAATCCTTGATCACCCCTATGGAAAATAATAGGGATGTACTGCATATTTTAAAGAATCATTTAAGAAAGAATAAACAACTTAAAATTGTTAAATTTTAATGAATGATATTTATTGTTATGATGTTTTTATATACAGTGCTGAATTATAAAATCACTTAACAAACGAGTATTTCTTAAAGAATTTTATAATCAAATCATTAAAACTCAAAAGAGTTTAATAACTTTAGAAAAAATATAATTTAGTATTGGAGAATAATAAAAGCAAAATTGCTATTTGGAAATCTCGCATCCATGAGATCATATATGGTACGCATACTCCGGCCGGAAGGTGGTTTGATATTATTTTACTTATTGTTATTATTTACAGTATTATTATTGTAATGCTCGAGAGTGTTAAAGGATATGATATTAAATATCATGACTTCTTTAATATTTCGGAGTGGGTAGTAACCATACTATTTTCAATAGAATATATTCTACGTATTATTTGTGTTAAGAAACCAAAAAAATATATTTTAAGTTTTTATGGGATCATTGATCTTTTATCCACAATACCGAAATACCTGTCCCTTCTATTTGTAGGTTCTCAATACTTTACCGCGCTTAGGGCCTTAAGGCTATTAAGGGTTTTTAGGATCTTAAAACTTGTTAGGTTCTTAGGTGAGTCAAACAATCTGATAAGGGCTATTAATGCCAGCAAAACAAAAATTTTTGTTTTTATTTTCTTTATTATGATCATTTCCATTATTCTTGGAACCTTTATGTATCTTATCGAAGGACCAGAACATGGCTTTAATAGCATTCCACACAGTATTTATTGGACTATAGTTACCTTAACTACGGTTGGTTATGGGGATATTTCTCCAGAGACCCCATTTGGACAATTTATTGCCGTCATTATCATGATCATTGGTTACGGAATCATAGCAGTACCAACCGGAATCGTTTCTGCCGAATATGCGGCTTCTGCAAAAGCTAAATATGATAAAGGACGTTCATGTGAAAATTGTGGTAGCGACATCTTAAGTGAGGATGCAGATTATTGCAGAAAATGTGGCCATAAATTAAAAGATGATTAATTATCTGATAACTATCGTCGGCCCAACAGCCATTGGTAAAACATCTTTAGCAATTTCAGTTGCAAGACATTTTAATACAGAAATTATTTCATGTGATTCTCGCCAGTTCTATAAAGAAATGAATATCGGCACGGCTGTCCCTTCAAAGAAAGAACTATCACAGGTAAAGCACCATTTCATTCAACATATACCGGTTAAACAAGATTATAATGTTGGCCAATTTGAAAAAGATGCCATTCAAAAATTAGATGAACTATTCTTAAAACATTCAGTGGTCGTGATGGTTGGAGGAAGCGGATTGTACGTAGATGCCGTTCTAAAGGGACTTGATAAATTCCCTAAGGTTGACCCAGACATTAGAAAAAAACTTAAAATCCAGCTTAAAGAAATTGGAATTAGACCTTTACAGGAACAATTAAAACAATTAGATCCAATTAGCTATAAATCGATCGATCTGGAAAATCATCAGCGATTGATCAGAGCACTTGAAATATCAATAGGTACCGGTAAGCCCTTCTCATCGTATCTCACACAGAGCCATACTAAAAGAAACTTTAAAGCTATAAAAATTGGATTAACTGCAGAAAGACCCCTAATTTATGACAGGATCAACCATCGCGTAGATCTTATGATAAAAAACGGATTGCTTGATGAAGTTAAAAGTCTATATACTCATAAGCATCTAAATGCCTTGCAAACCGTTGGGTATAAAGAGCTTTTTTCTTATCTTGACAATGAAATTACACTTGATTTCGCTATGGAGGAGATCAAAAAAAATACAAGACGATTTGCAAAAAGGCAACTCACCTGGTTTAGAAAAGATCAGGATATTACTTGGTTTGATTTCAAGACCGATCATAATAAAATAATAGATTATATTGATTCTGAAATAGTATAAACTGTATTATAGAATTAAGCAATATTACAGATATGAAGAAGGACTACATTAATATTGATACATTAAAATTCTTATTATTTGAAACCCATCAAACAGAGAAGTTATTAGAAAAAGACCGATTTAAAGATTACGATAAAACTTCCATTGATATTTTTATCGATTCTATAAAAACTTTCTCTGATGTATCGTTATATCCATTTATAAAAGAAATGGATGAAAAGCCTTCTTATTATAAAGATGGGAAAATATATGTACATCCCCAATTTGAGCATATCTTAAAAAGTGCCGGAGAAATGGGATTGGTTGGGGCCAGCTATAACATAGAAGACGGAGGTTTGCAACTGCCTGCAACCATTTTTCATGCAGCTTATTTTATTATGGAAGCTGCCAACAACCACGTACCGGGTTATTTGGGCCTAACTGCGGGTTCTGCCAACTTAATATTAACTTTTGGTAGCCAATATTTAAAAGATACTTATGTACCTAATATGCTGGATCTGTCCTGGGGTGGTACGAT
The DNA here is from genome assembly GCA_965369125.1 of uncultured Aureibaculum sp. Classification (GTDB taxonomy): domain Bacteria; phylum Bacteroidota; class Bacteroidia; order Flavobacteriales; family Flavobacteriaceae; genus Aureibaculum. The sequence continues at coordinate 4,072 of CBDUPN010000113.1, forward strand.
GTGTTTAACCGAGCCGCAAGCCGGGAGTTCTCTTTCGGATATTACAACAACTGCCACACCAACCAATGAAGATCATTATTTAATTAAAGGCCAAAAAATATTCATTTCAGCTGGTGACCATCAATTCTCTAGCAACTTTGTTCATTTAGTGCTGGCAAGGATCAAAGGAGCACCTTCGGGAACCAAAGGTGTTTCACTATTTGTTGTGCCTAAAAACCGGCCAGCAAAAAATGGCGGATTTGAATTCAACCAGGCTGTGATTGCCGGGGAATTCGAAAAAATGGGTCAGAAAGGTTATTGTACTACGCATATCGTATTCGGGGATAACGATGATTGCCGGGGATGGCTTGTTGGAGAAGAAAATAAAGGTTTATCGTATATGTTCCAGCTAATGAATGAGGCGCGTATCGCCACCGGACGTATGGGTGCCGCTATTGCAACAGCGGCTTATTTCAACTCATTAAAATATGCGAATGAACGTCCGCAAGGCAGAAAATTAAATAATTCTGGACAAAAAAATGTAAACGAAGAACAGACTTTGATCATTAACCATCCCGATATTAAGAGGATGTTACTTAATCAAAAGGCGATTGTAGAAGGATCCTTGAGTCTTGTATTACAGACCGCTAAATATGTAGATTTAGAGATGACATGTTCATCCCCGGATGAAAAGGAGAAATACCATCTGTTATTAGAATTACTAACACCCATTACAAAAACCTATCCCGCCGAAGAAGGTATTAAATCGACGAGCGATGCGATCCAAATTCTTGGAGGTTATGGTTTTTGTTCTGATTTTATGGCACAACAATATTATAGGGATATCAGAATCATAGCTATATATGAAGGAACCACTGGGATTCAGTCGTTAGATCTCTTGGGAAGAAAGATTACCATGAAAAATGGCAAGGCCTTAGAGCTCTTGGCTACTGAAATAAGACAGACTATTGATATTGCCAATACATACCAAGATCTGGAACCATATGCCGCCAGCTTATTAGAAAATCTTGGTTTGGCACAAAATGTTATCGGTACATTAATGCCTCATGCCATGAAGGGAGATTACGAACGGTTTCTGGCCGATGCGACCATTTTTATGGATTTCTTTAGTTCTATTGTTATGGGATGGCAATGGTTGAAAATATCAACATCCGCATTAAAGGTAATTGAAAATAACAGTGGAAGTCAACCCTTAGCATTTTATGAAAGTAAGATACAAACCATGAAGTTCTTTTATAATTATCATTTAATTAAGACTAAAGGGCTGGCAAAAATATTAATGAATGATAAGAAATTGACTATTGATTTCTCTAAAGAAATGTTTTAAAAGTATAGCTCAATAATTGTTTAGAATATTTTTTTATTATAAAGTTCTGGGTGTTTGCCTGGAATATCTTTATAAAAATCTTCTATAAATTGCATGTCCTTTTCAAAATCACCAGTTAAGTTATATATCCCTCCTACGCCTGCTATTTTGTTTTTATAATCTAAATATCCTAAAGATACTGGAACATTTGCTTTATTGGCAATATGGTAAAATCCGGTTTTCCATTTATCAACCTTTTTTCGGGTTCCTTCTGCCGGTATCATCAATATTAATTTATTCGACTTTTCGAATAAGCCAATGGCATAATCAACCATATTGTTATGTCTGCTTCTATCGACCCCTATAGCGCCAAGCCATCTAAAAAAATAACCTTGTAATCCTTTAGTATAATCGTTTTTAATCAAAAATTTAGCATCGATATTTTCT
>CBDUPN010000114.1:0-5629 GCA_965369125.1 uncultured Aureibaculum sp.
ATATTGGGTTATGTAGGTGGCTTCTATTTTGCCAAAGTAATGGGATTGTCTTATTATGAACAAAAAACGATGGCTCTAGAAACCGGTATCCAAAACTCAGGCCTCGGATTGCTTTTAGTTTTTGCATTCTTTGAAGGATTAGGAGGCATGGCCCTCTGTGTAGCATTTTGGGGTATCTGGGATATTATTTCGGGATTAACACTGGCATATTATTGGTCTAAAAAAACAGCAAAAATTACAGCATAGATTTGAAACGTATTTGGTATCATATCATCAAAGTATTTATTAGCACGGGACTCTTTTTTTTCTTCAAAAAGATTCTTGTGAATGATAGTGAAAATATTCCAAAAAAGGGTGCTGTACTTTTGGTTTCCAATCATAAAAATGCTTTGATCGATCCGTTGCTAATTGCCACAACTACCCAAAGAAATATTCATTTTTTAACCAGGGCGAGTGCTTTTAAGGTTCGGCCAATTAAATGGCTCTTGTCTACGGTAAATATGTTGCCAATATATAGACTGAGAGACGGAAAGGAAACCTTGGCAAAAAATGAGATCATTTTTAATAAGTGTTTCGATATTTTAAACAAAAATAAAAGCCTATTAATATTTCCCGAAGCAACGCACGATATAAGACGACTTATACGCCCTTTGAGTAAGGGTTTTACCAGGATCACTTTTGGTTTTTTAGAACAAAATCCTAAGGTAGCACTTCGGATCGTACCGGTAGGATTAAACTATACGAATGCAGAAAAATTCGGCGAAAGTGTATCTATATATTATGGCAAACCCATTTTAGTGAATGACTATTTCGATCCGGAAGACCTAAACAGTTCGACCGTAAATCTTAAAAATGTGGTAAGTGAAAGCATGAAAGAACTTACTACGCATATAGACCCTAAAAATTATGATAAGACGGTTAAAATATTGGGCAACGTAGATTATTTGAACCCTAAAAAAGTAAATGATCTTTTAAAAGAACTGCCAAATCCGTCCTTTAAAACGCCCCCAATAAAAGAACCTTCCATTGTCTGGAAATTCTTAAAAGTTTTAGTATCTATAAATAGTTTTGCACCGATTTTGATTTATAAAGCTATAGCGCCCAATATCAAGGAAATAGAATTTGTAAGTACTACGAAGTTTGCCATTGGGATCACCGCTTTTCCAGTCTTTTATTTAGTACAAAGTTTGGCTGTCTTTTACTATGCCGGAATCAAAATAGCCATCATTTATGCAATAACAAGTGTATTATTGGTATTACTTCTGGCCAAAACAAAATAATCATTTTTCAATAATGGCATCTTGAATTAATTGCTGTGTTCTAGTCCTAATGTTTTTATCGATAAGTTTGGAGTTATCAGCGGTTGGATATACCCTATTCGATAAAAAAACATAGACCAATTGTGATTCCGGATCGGCCCAGGTATAGGTTCCTGTGAATCCGCTATGGCCAAAACTTTGCTCAGAAACACATCCGCACGTTGCTTTAACATTTGGATCAATTTGAGGTTTGTCGAATCCTAATCCGCGGCGTACCTTTTCCTTTTCAAAATACCTATGATTAAATTTTTGAATGGTCTCTTGCTTAAAATAACGTTTACCGCCATAGTAACCTTCCTGCAGGTACATCTGCATCATCTTAGCGACATCATTGGCACTTGAAAATAATCCGGCATTACCGTTTACTCCTCCAAGCATTGCTGCCCCCTGGTCATGCACATAACCATGTATCAACTGTTTGCGGTAAAAGGTGTCATTTTCGGTTGGAACTATCGAATTCTTCAGGAATTTTTCCAAAGGATTATAGGTCATGGTTTTAGCGCCCAGCGGTTTGTAAAATAATTCATCATTAGCTACATCCATTGGCTTGTTGTAGAGCTTTTCCATATAATCCTTAAAGAGATAAAAAACCAGCCCGCTATATTTATACTCTTTTTTCTCACGTAAAGGTGAGTCGGCTATCATTTGATAGATCGTATCTTTATAATCTGATCTCAAATAAAAGTTTTTAGCAACCTCCACAGCATATTTTCTGGAACCTCTAGAATGGTAATACTTCGATGAAGGTTTTTGTGAAACACTATCTATGGTGAATTTAAAATAAGGTATCCAAGCTTGGAATTTCGCGTAATGAGATAATGCTTCTTTTACGGTGATGTCCTTTTTATCAGTATTCTTTAATATCGGCATTAAATCCCCAAGTTTCGAATCTATTGATAATTTACCCTCTTCTTCAGCTTTCATAATAAGTGGTAGACCTCCCAGTATCTTTGTAACCGATGCCAGATCGTACAAATCGTTATTATTAACTTTTATTTTTTTTTCATCAGTATGATAACCAAAACTTTTTCTGTAAACCACCTTACCCTTTCTGGCAATTAATAGTTGCATGCCTGGTGCCATGGCAGAATCGACTACAGTTTCTGCTATTGAATCTACACGTTTTAATAATTGACTGCTCATGCCAACCGATTCGGGAATACCATAAGATAACCTGTTTAGATTTGTAGAATTTAAACCAGATCCAACCGGAAAATGATCATGAATAGAAACGGGCAGTTTACCTTTGGTGGTCAAAGCACCAAAAATTTGTTGGGCCGATACATCTTGACTAATATCGCTATTTTGATACGAAACAAGTACACTTTCAATATTTGTAAAAGACTTTACATCGAGCAAACTGTATGCGCTTGCAAAAATATCCAATATTACGGGCTTATTCCTTGCGATCTCCTGGAGCCAGACCAATTCCTTATTTGCGAATTTGTAGCTTTTCCAAGGATTGGCATCCGACTTGTGAAAACCTATAATTACCAAATTATAAGGTTGTAATCTATGCATCACCTGATCCAATGTTTTACCACTTATCACATCAACTTGTGCATAATCATTTAGCCGTGAAAGGAAAGTATCATTACTGCCATCTCCAAGTTTTACATAGGCAATTTTTGTTCCTTCTAAATCTTTTATCGGGAATAGCTGCTTGTCATTTTTTAATAAAGTAGTAGCGTTTTCTACTAATTTATAATGCAATGCTTCATTATTGACATTGTTTAGGTCTTCCTGTAAGTTCTCTAATGATAACGGTGAAAATGTTCTTAGTCCCGCCCAATATTTTGCTTTTAGGATCTTCCTAACCGAACGATCTAATCTTTCTTCTGTAAGTATTCCTCCTTCAACGGCTTGTTTCAATTTTGAAATTGAACCGGGAATGTCACTAGGCATTAATAAAACATCATTACCTGCTTTGATAACCTCTACATTTATTTCGGCGGCACTCGAGAAATCTGCCGCTCCTTTCATATTTAATGCATCGGTAAAGATAAGCCCTTCAAAACCCATTTTTTCTTTGAGAAGATTGGTAACTATATTTTTTGACAGGGAAGATGGAAGACTTGCATTGGGCTCTAAAGAAGGCACACTTAAATGGGCTACCATTACACTTGCCAATCCATTTTCAAATAATTTTTTATAAGGATATAATTCAACAGAGTCTAATCTTGATTCAGAAAATGGTATTGTTGGCAAGGTAATATGTGAATCGGCATCGGTATCACCATGACCGGGAAAATGTTTTGCACTTGCCAAAACAAACTCACTTTGCATTCCCTTCGTAAACGCTACCGATTTTTCGGCTACATTTTCCCGACTTTCGCCAAAAGAACGATTACCTATAATGGGATTATCAGGATTGATATTAACATCTACTACCGGTGCAAAATTAGCATGTATGCCTATTCTCTTCGCATGTTTACCCAATTGCATGCCGAATTCTTCGATTAAACTATTGTCTTGAATGGCCCCCAAGGTCATATTCCATGGAAAACGGTAGGTATTGTCGAGACGCATGTTCAATCCCCATTCCCCATCAAAACCTATCATCAAAGGCACTTTAGAGATGCTTTGAAAATGGTTGGTCATCTTTAATTGTTTTTCAGGAGTACCTTGAAAAAAAATGAGACCACCAATTTCATGTTTTTTAATAATTCTATCAATATCTGCTTGATGATTGGCATCTCGATTGGAATAAGCACTGATCATAAAAAGCTGGCCAATTTTCTGATCGATAGACATAGTACTTAATATACTATCTACCCACATCTTTTGACCGTAAGTGTCATATTTTTCGAGCGGGTCAGTATGTTGGGATTGAAGTATTAGAGCAAAAAATAGCGCGAATATTGCGAATAGTTTCCTTTTCATATATATCTAAATATCATCTATAAATGATAAAATATCAGTTAGACTCCTAAGGATTCCCTTTAACTGACATTATTTTATAATGGTTAAAAATTAATTTAAAAACTTGGCATGCCAACTTTTACCGGCTTGTGTTTCCCAGGCCTCATTAAAATCTGCTTTAGAATTTACCAGATTATTAAATACAACAGTGTTTGCATTGATCTTTTCGAGCCTTGCATATTCTTTAAAATCTTTTAAGGAAACCGTGTTAATATTAACACCATCTTTAAAAGAAACATTCATTTTATTTAATAGATCTAATCCAAATTCCTTTTCTAATTCTTTTATAATATGAACCGAAGCATCTATCGAACAACCCGATACATCATTATAATTTTCGTCTACGGCCAAGATCACAAATTGATTGTATACTATCTTATAAGATGCTTTAAGATCATCTCCATGGCGTTTCCAATTAGACACAAAATAGGCGAGCTTATCAGAAATATTTTTTATTTCTGTACTGTTAAATTCCCTGTTGGATTGATAAACCCAAACCCTAGAAGTATCCGGTAACGAATCAAAATCTACTAACATCTTAAGTAAGTTTATTATTAAAATTACGCAATTTAATCGCTGTTAAAACTTTTTTGGTATACAATGGAAAATCGGCATTTTGAATCCATGAGTAATATCCTTTATCTTTCTCGAGAATATCTTCTACCTTTTGCCCTTTATATTTACCAAAAGTAAAAACTTCTTCATCATCATCATTAAATGTAATAAACCCTGCGAAATCAGCTCTTTTTTTATGAGAGGAGAATTCGTTCAAAAATTTAATGTCGTTTTCGAGATCTTCGTATTGGTCAAGTTGAGCTTTTAATATTTCATAGGTTGCAATAGTATCTGCTTCTGCAGAATGGGCATTATCCAAGCTTTTATTGCAATAGAATTCATAAGCGGCACCTAGTGTGCGTTGTTCTTTTTTATGATAAATCACCTGTACGTCCACCGCTACCCTATTTTTCATATCAAAATCAATATCACAACGCAATAATTCTTCGGCCAGTAATGGGATGTCAAATCTATTGGAATTAAATCCTGCCAGATCACAACCCTCAATTAATTGGCTAATTTCTTTGGCCAATTCTTTAAAAGTGGGTTCTGTAACCACGCGTTCGTTGGTAATGCCGTGAATGGCAATCGCCTCTTCGGGTATTTCTATCTCGGGATTTACCAACCAAGTTTTGCTCTCTTTATTACCATTGGGATATACTTTTAAAATAGAGATCTCTACTATCCTATCCTGTGCGATATTTACACCGGTGGTTTCAAGGTCGAAAAATACAATAGGTTTTGTGAGTTTTAATTCCATAGAAAATTTTAAGATCCAAAGTTACAAAAGATACAACGAATAGAATTGTTAAATATTTAAGAAGATTGTTTTG
>CBDUPN010000115.1:0-5612 GCA_965369125.1 uncultured Aureibaculum sp.
AAACAGAATGAGCTGTTTAAATCTTTTTATGGTGAAAAAGATAAGGGTAATAGATTTAATGGTTTAACGATTAATTTTGCCGTCCAGACGATACCCGAAGGGCGTGAAAAACCTTTAGGCACTGCTGATGCTTTATATCAGGCTATGAATCAGTATGGTGAATTAAAAAGTTTGTCTTTTACCATCTGTAATAGCGATAATTTGTATTCTGTTAATGCCCTGCGATTATTACGTGAATTTAGCAAGTCCCCAAATGCACTGATAAGTTACGACCGGGATTCATTGGATTTTACCGAAGACCGAATCGCTAAATTTGCATTGATGCAATTTGACGACCATCATTATTTGATCGATATTGTAGAAAAGCCATCCCTTGATAAAGTACATCAATTTAGGGATAAAGAAGGAAAGTTAAGGGTAAGCATGAATATTTTCATGTTCGATGGCAGCTTGTTTTTTAAGTATGTAAAAGATTGTCCCTTACATCCTATCCGCAAAGAAAAAGAATTGCCTACGGCTTTACTTAATATGATCAAAGATCATCCCAAAACTATGAAGGGTATTCCACTATCAGAACATGTTCCCGATCTCACTTCAAAAGATGATATTTTAATAATTAAAAGATATGTCGAAACAATTGACCTTTCTCAATGGTAAAAGTTCACTGTATACCCGATGGCCTTTTATAAATAATACATTAAAAACAAAATGGGGATAATGATACCCAAAAGGGTATATACACCACCTCTCCCAATAATACCCTTTTTGCCTTTCACCATAAAAAAAGAAGTAATTGCAAATAAGATTAAGGAAGCCGAAAATGCATCAGAAAACCAGGTCCAAATTCTATTTGGGTTATAATGTAAAAAGTTTACTTCGTAAAAAACCGGGCGGCGTTTTAAATATTCTGCCATGCCGTTACCGTTAGTGACATTCACCATAATAGAAGAGCCACCCTTCAAGAATATTTTAATGTTATCCGCATTGGGGTAATAGTGCTTTTTATAATTATTTCTGTGGTCTACATCATCCAACAGTAATAAGATATTATTCTTTACGGAAGGTGATTTTGCTAAATTTATAGAGGTTGTAAAATGGTTTACTTCAACGGAATAATTTGGATTCCAGTCGCTCATATGATTTAAAGCTATCCCCGAAAGGCCATAAACGATGGTCGTTCCGATAAAAAAGTACCCAATATCTCGATGAAGAATCCTACTCCATTTTCGCAATTGTTTCATAAACGGGATTATTCAACTTCGATATGCGAAACGTACTGTAAAGAATAATTAGAAAGATAATCTTTATTTTCTTTTTTCATTTGATCTCTATACTGTTGAATATGTTTCTTTTTATTCTCAAATTGCTCTTGGTTTGTTGCGCCTTCGGAATGACTTTTAATATTATCTTCTTCCATTTTTAAGCAATATGCTTCGTCAATTCTTTCTTCAAGAACAATTCCTGTTAAGGCAATTTCACTACCTGTAAGTGCGTCTTCAAACCTAGTATCGGAAGTTATATGAACACTGCCATCATCAGTGACCACTAATAATTTTTTACCACTGTGTTTACAAACATGATCTACGATCCCCTGAATTTTAACTTCCTTATTCACATAGTCTCCGGCTTTTGTATCAAATTCTGCCATGGCCAAAAAAGGTGTTTCAACAGCAATTTCAGTCTGTTTTTCCATTTCATCCGCTTTATTTGATTCTGTTTTGCATGCGGTAAATAAAACGGCGATCAGGATAATACTTATTACTTTTTTCATGATTATTTATTTTTAAGAGTAATTATGGTTTAATAAGGTCAAAATTAGAGGTGTAGAATTTTTTAAACCATGATTAAAGTCATCTATCGAAATTTTTAATGTGACTAATGTTACCATAATTGGAATATGATCTGATACAAACAAAAAAGCTTCTGGATGAACCAAAAGCTTTTATTAAAAAATTTGAATTTATTTTATACAGAGATCAGGTCTCCATTACCTTTGGTGGGTAAATTAGATTCCCCCATAAGAAACAGATCGACCTCTCTGGCGGCTTCCCTTCCTTCTGAAATAGCCCATACGATTAATGATTGCCCACGGCGCATATCTCCGGCGGTGAAAATATGTGGTATGTTGGTTTGATAATTGGTTGCCTTATAATTATTTCTACCATCCAGTTCCAAGCCTAATTGTTCGCTTAATGTGGCTTCAGGTCCTGTAAAACCAAGGGCCAATAAGGCCAGGTCACAAGGCCATATTTTTTCTGAATTAGGTTTTTCTATTAATTGAGGACGTTCTCCAGGTTTTTTGATCCATTCAACCTCTACGGTTTTTAAAGCTGTTAATTCACCATCTTCATTCGTTATAAATTCTTTTGTATTGATCAGCCAGTTTCGTTCGCAACCTTCTTCATGCGAAGAGCTTGATTTTAGTTGCAATGGCCAAAAAGGCCACGGGGTACTTTCGCTTCTTTCAACAGGAGGTTTTGGCAGGATCTCAAAATTTGTCACCGATTTGGCACCGTGTCGGTTTGAAGTGCCTACACAGTCAGAACCTGTATCACCGCCACCGATAACAATCACATGTTTATCTTTTGCACTTATGATTTCTTCGTCAACCGGACTATTAAATAACCGCTTTGTTTGTTGCGTTAAAAAGTCCATGGCTTGAACTACACCTTTGCTATCAATTCCTTTTACAGGTAAACTTCTGCGCACAGTAGCGCCACCGCATAATACAATAGCATCAAAATCGTCTAACTTTTTGATATCATAATTTACACCAACATGCACATTGGTTTTAAAAATGATGCCCTCATCCTTTAAGATTTGAATTCTTCGGTCTATAATTTCTTTTTCAAGTTTAAAATTGGGGATCCCATATCTCAAGAGGCCGCCGATCGCGTCGTCCCTTTCGAATACCGTAACTAGATGATCTGCACGATTCAATTGTTGTGCGGCTGCTAATCCGGCAGGACCGGAACCAATAACGGCAATCTTTTTTCCGGTTCTTTTTTCGGGTGGTTCAGCAATGATCCATCCTTCTTTAAATCCACGCTCTACTATACTTTTTTCGATATTTTCAATAGAAACCGGGTCATCGATGATTCCCAATACACATGCTTTTTCACATGGAGCAGGGCAGAGCCTACCGGTAAATTCCGGAAAATTATTAGTGGCATGTAAAATCTGTAAAGCCTTTTTCCATTCGCCTTTATGCACCATATCATTAAAATCGGGAATAAAATTCCCCAATGGGCAACCACTATGGCAAAAAGGAATTCCACAATCCATACACCGTGACCCCTGTTTTTTTAATGCCTCTTCCTTTAAAGGAATGGTAAATTCCTTATAATTACTAACACGACTTTCAACAGCCAAATTGCTTTCATCTTGCCTTTCATATTCTTTAAATCCTCCTAATTTGCCCATAATTATGCTGTTAACTGTTCAACTTTGGTCTCCTTTGCAATTCTTTCCAATGCCTTTTTATAATCTGTCGGGAAGACTTTTATAAAATGTTTCACTTCTGAATTCCACGCCGACAATAATTTAGAAGCCAGCTTGCTGTCTGTATATTCCTTATGATTCTCAATGAATTGTTTTAATTCAGTTTGATCTTTCTCATCTAAGGGATCTAAGTCTACCATTTCCATATTGCATAAACCCTGACTGAATTTTTGCTCTTTATCATAAACATAGGCTATACCACCACTCATTCCGGCGGCAAAATTTCTACCTGTTTTTCCCAAGACCACAATTTTTCCACCTGTCATATATTCACATCCATGATCTCCAACGCCTTCAACAACAGCAGTAATACCGGAATTTCGAACGGCAAAACGTTCTCCGGCAATACCATTTATATAGGCTTCCCCTTTTATTGCGCCATAAAAACTTACATTACCCGTAATGATATTGTCTTCGGCGACAAAATCGGCTTTAGGCGGTTTTTTAATAATGATCTTACCACCCGATAAACCTTTACCCAGATAATCATTGGTTTCTCCCTCAACGGTCATGGTTAATCCCTTGGTTGCAAACGCACCAAAGCTTTGACCGGCTGACCCTTTGAAATTGAGTCTGATAGTATCTTCTGGTAATCCTTCTTCACCATGCAATTTGGAAATTTCGTTGCTGGTAATCGCACCAACAGCTCTGTCGGTATTCTTTATATGATAAGATAAAGTTGTTTTAAGTTGGTTCTTAATGGCTCCCTTGGCATCACGAATAATTTTCATATCCAATACATTTTCTAAATTGTGATTTTGAGGCTCAATATTAGAAAGCGTGGATTTACGCTCCATGGCGGGCTGATGCAATATGGCAGCAAGATCAATACTTTTCGCCTTATAGTGGTCAATGGCCGTTTTAGCGTTGATCTTTTTGGTTTGTCCTACCATTTCTTTAATAGTTCTAAATCCTAATTGAGCCATGATCTCACGTAGCTCTTCTGCTACGAAATACATAAAATTTATCACATGTTCCGGAGTACCTTTAAAATTTTTGCGTAGTTCGGGGTCTTGGGTTGCAATTCCCACAGGGCATGTGTTTAAATGACATGCTCTCATCATTATACATCCCGAAGCTACCAATGGGGCCGTTGCAAATCCGAATTCTTCTGCCCCCAATAGACAAGCTATGGCGACATCACGGCCTGTCTTTAATTGGCCGTCACATTCCAACACCACCCTGCCTCGTAAATTATTAAGTACCAGTGTTTGTTGGGCTTCTGCTATTCCTAATTCCCAGGGTAATCCTGCATGTTTTAATGATGTCAAAGGCGATGCCCCAGTACCACCATCAAAACCCGAGATCAAGATCACATCTGCCTTAGCTTTGGTAACACCGGCCGCTATAGTACCTACACCAACTTTTGAAACTAATTTTACATTGATCCTTGCATCTCTGTTGGCGTTTTTCAGATCGAATATCAGTTGTGCCAGATCTTCAATTGAATAAATATCATGATGTGGAGGAGGGGAGATCAATCCTACATAAGGTGTTGAATTTCTTACTTCGGCAATCCATGGCAATACTTTTTCTCCCGGTAATTGACCGCCTTCACCGGGTTTAGCCCCTTGGGCCATCTTTATTTGTATTTCGATGGCATTGGTTAAATAGTTACTGCTAACACCAAATCTACCTGAGGCCACCTGTTTTATGGCACTGTTCTTCCAATCTCCATTTGGCAATTTTTTAAATCGTTTTTTGTCTTCACCACCTTCACCTGAATTGCTTTTACCGCCTATCCTGTTCATGGCAATGGCTAAATTTTCATGAGCTTCCTGGCTAATCGAACCATATGACATAGCGCCGGTTTTAAACCGCTTTACTATTTCTGTCCAGGGTTCAACATCATCAATAGAGATGGGATCTAAATTATCGAATTCGAATAAACCCCTTAAGGTCATTAAATTCTTACTCTGCTCGTTGATGGCATCGGCATAAACTTTATAGCTTGCTTTGCTATTGCTTCTTACGGCCTGTTGTAGTTTCGATACCGTGGTAGGGTTGAACATATGTTTTTCGCCGGTTCTTCGCCAACGATATTCTCCGCCTATTTCTAAACCTAATGCATCTTCAACATGTATTTTAGGGAAGGCATATTGATATCTTTT
>CBDUPN010000116.1:0-5381 GCA_965369125.1 uncultured Aureibaculum sp.
TATTAGGGATGTATTTTATGATCTCATCGGGAGATTTTTTAATGTTCTATCTAGGCTTAGAACTTTCTACACTACCCGTTGCTGCACTAGCAGCTTATGAAACCACTAAAAGAATTTCATCGGAGGCGGGAATAAAATTAATTCTATCTGCTGCCATGGCTTCTGGTGTTTCTTTATTCGGAATTTCGTTGTTATACGCTACCAATGGGTCTATCTATTTTAATGATATCATAGAGGTCATAACATCAAATAACTTAACTATCTTAGGTTTCATTTTGTTCTTTGCAGGGCTTTCATTTAAAATTTCGTTGGTACCCTTCCATTTCTGGACAGCAGATGTTTATGAAGGAGCACCAATTAGTATTGCTTCTTATTTATCGGTAATCTCAAAAGGTGCTGCGGTATTTATTCTGATGATATTGTTATTTACAGTTTTAAAACCACTCATGCATATTTGGGAAAATATTATTTATATCATCGCAATTGCGACTATGTTCATTGGTAATTTATTTGCGCTGCGTCAACAAAATATGAAGCGCTTTTTAGCTTTTTCATCAATTGCACAGGCCGGTTTTATCTTACTAGGTCTTATTACAGGCACCCAGTTAGGAACTGCAACTGTAGTTTATTTTGTGATGATCTATATCTTTTCAAATTTGGCCGCATTCGGCGTTGTACAGGCTATTTCAACACATACAGGGAAAGAAAATATGGACGATTATGAAGGGCTGTATAGAACAAATCCGAATTTAAGTTTGGTTATGATGTTAGCATTGTTTTCTTTGGCAGGCATTCCACCGGTAGCGGGATTTTTTGGTAAGTTTTTCTTATTCACTGCAGCTGCAAGTGAAGGATATTACCTGCTCGTATTTCTAGCTGTAGTAAATGTCACGATCTCATTGTATTATTATTTATTGGTTATAAGGGCCATGTTTTTGAGAACAAGTGAAAACGCTATCCCTTTTTTCAAGAATAAACTTTATATGCGTTTGGGATTAATTATTACTGTGATAGGTATTTTGTTCATAGGACTTTATAGCCCATTGTATGAGCATATATATGAATTAAGTGGTCTTTTCAATTAAATATTATGGCACTAGAAGGAAAACATTCATTTGGAAGCATTGGTGAAACAAGAGTAACTTTTGTTGAGAAAAAGATCGAAGAAAACCGCAAAGATTTTTTAAAAAAATTACTTGAACATAATGGATTCGAAGTTATCGTTCAGGAGGAAGTAAAAAAATCTGAAGAAGAGCCTCAATTATATACTGTGGCAGTGACTGATATGGTTTTTAATCCAACTATTTGGGTCTATGAACGTAAATTAAGAACATTTGATGGCCATAAAGTAACTCCTGGATATTGGGAGCAACGTACAGAAGATACGAATCCTGAATATTGGAAGAACTCTTAATACCATACAAGTCTCTCGTTAGAAATAGTAAATTTATTGCCGGAAAAATTCTCATAAAGAACAAGTAGAATACGCTGTATTTTTAACATTCAATTACGACTCCAAAGTTTTAGATTCAACTCCCTTTAATTGCGGATAAAGCTCTAAATGTTTTCCAAGAGATAAAAAAATATTATCTTACCCCTTCAAGATTTAATATACATCATTGCAATTTAATCAATTTCATACTATTGGTATTGGCGTAGCCTTTTCACCCAATTTGAAAGCTAATATCTACGAAGCTTCCAGATTATCTTTATTTTTTCATTCAAAGCTCATATTAATTCATGTTGGAGAACGATCACAGGAAAAAGTTGATCAGATCGAGCTTTTTTTGAAACCTTTTCTTAAAGAAGGTTTAGATTTTGAAATAGTTTTTAAAGCAGGCGATCCGGTAGAAGTAATTTTATCTACGACCGTAGAAAAAAAAGTAGACTTATTGGTTTTAGGAGCTTTACAGCGTGAAAATTTTTTAAAATATTATATTGGATCAATAGCCAGAAAAATAACCAGAAAAGCAAAATGTTCAATTCTATTATTAGTAAAACCATCCGTTGAAAGGATTCCCTGCCAACATGTTGTTGTTAATGGTTTAGATGACCCTAAAACGGAAAAAACTATTACGGCAGCATTTTTTGTTGCCAAACAATTAGGTGCAAACAAAATTACCATTGTCGAGGAAATCACCCAGCAAGAACTTGCCGTAAATGTTGAAGATGATAAATCTTTGAGAAGAGCTACTATTAAGAAGGAAAGATTAAAGCATCGTGAAACGTCCAGAATTAGAAAAATAATGGAACATGTTCCAGAAAAATACATTAAAGATATTGCAATTAAATCGCAACCTATTTTCGGAAGACGTGGTTATTCAATTGGCCATTATGCAGAAGTTGTAAGGGCAGATCTGTTGGTAATGAATGCACCCAGTAAGGTAACGTTTTGGGACAGACTATTTCCTCATGATATTGAGCATATTTTAACTGAATTACCAACTGATGTCCTTATTATTCGATGAGTCCCCGAAAGAATAAAATAAAGACCTTTATTAAGGACATACCGCGTAATATATTTTCTGGTTTTGTGGTGAGTCTTATTGCATTACCACTAGGTCTTGGCCTTGCGATGGCTAGTGAGGCCCCTCCAATAGCCGGAATTATTACAGCCATTGTTGGTGGTTTAGTAGTTTCTTTTTTAGGGGGTAGTCATATAACAATTACCGGACCCGGGAATGGTCTGGTGGGAGTCCTACTCGTTGCTATTACGACGCTTGGCCTAGAAAATGCCTATGCTGCTATTATATTTTCAGGAGTACTATTAGTACTTTTAGGATTTTTGCGCATGGGAAAATTAGCCGACTTCTTTCCCTCTTCAGCAATTCATGGTATGTTAGCCGCAATTGGTTTAATTATCTTAGGCAAGCAATTCCATATAATGCTGGGTAATAAAATCTTAAGAGATAACGGTATAGAATATTTACTAGAGATTCCTAATACGATCAAACTTGCAATTAATTATAATAACGAAGGCTTAACTTATGCGGCTTTGGCAGGATTAATTAGTTTAGCGATAATGATTTTTTATCCGAAGATCAGAAATAAATATTTACAACTTATTCCTGGTCCAATGTGGATTGTTATACTTTCTATTGCTTTCAGTTATTATTTTGAGTTAATTGCTCAAAGGCCTAACCCAATAGACCCAAACTATATGTTATCTGGGATTCCCAATTTAAATGAAATAGTTTCACAATTGCCTGAAATTAATTTTGGTAAAATTGGAGAGCTAAGTTTTTGGTCTAGCGTAATAGCGCTTACACTTATAGCGAGTATTGAATCTTTATTAAGTATTAAAGCAGTTGATAAACTAGACCCTAAAAAACGGCGATCGAATGTTAATAAAGATTTAAAAGCGTTAGGTCTAGCGACTATTGGAAGTGGGTTTCTTGGCGGATTAAATGTAGTAACCGTTATTGCAAGAAGTTCTGTGAATGCGAATAATGGCGGTAGCAATAAATCATCAAACTTTTTTCATGCCGTATTTTTACTTGCTTTTATAGCACTATTTAGCACTCAGCTTTCGAGAATTCCCCTTCCAGCATTAATGGCGATTCTAGTCTTTACGGGGTATAAATTAGCGTCTCCTGAGATAATGAAAAAGATATTCTTAATAGGTAAAGAGCAGCTTATTATCTTTTTTGTAACCTTGTATATTACTTTAAAAGTAGGGTTAATAACAGGTATCACCATGGGTGTTCTAGCAACTTTCATAATCCATGTAATTATAAACAAAAGTTTTGCACTCTTTTTTAGAAACATGCTTAAACCAAATGTTTTAATGTATAGAGAAGAGGACAATAATGATAACTATTATATTAGTGTAAAGCATTTTTGTAATTTTTTAAACTATTACAGATTAAAAGAAAAGTTGAATATGGTTCCTCAAGACAAAGATGTAATTGTTGATTTTTCTATGTGCGAATTTGTTGATCATACCATCATGGAAAAAATGAATAATTATCAAGAACTTTTTGCTAAAAAAGAAGGACATTTAGAGGTTGTTGGCTTAGACTTACATGGTACTGATTCTGAACATCCGTTTGCTTTAAGGCGTATAATCCCAATCCCAAATCTTTTATCAAACTTTACAAAAAGGCAAAATAATATTAACGAATTAGCTCGTGATTATAATTTGGAGTATGATGCATCTAATGATAAAGATGTTTATTTTTTAAAGCAATTTATCTTTTTCCGAACTAAAGAGATCGACCATATTTATAACTGCCTGTCGGAAAAAAATAAGAACTTAACCTTGTTTGATATTGAATATTCTGAAGGGGAATTTATAGCAAAAGAAGTGGTCAGATCGAGTATAATGCATATAAAGCTTAATAGGAAAATTCCTGAATTTACACTGGACAGGGAAGGGTTTTTAGAAAAAATATACGGCTTTGCAGGATTTAATGATATTCAAATTGAAAATCATAGTGACTTTTCTAATCGATTTTTCTTATTAGGTGAAGATGAAGAGGCTATTAAAAGTTTTTTCGATGATGAACTGGTTCATTTCTTTGAAAGTAATCCATATTATCATATTGAATCAAACGGAAGTAATTTACTAATATTTGGCAAAGAACGTTTAGCAAGTATTAAAGAAATAAAGGCTATGTTAGATTTTGGTAAAAGATTAGAGGAAACGATTAATCATTAAATAAATCCTGTTTTCTATAAATACTGCGTTATTTTTATCTATTTATTTTTTGATGATTAAAACCAGAAAACCTCCCTTTGTGTCTACATAAAGGAGGTTTAAATTTATAGATTTACCAGTAGGCCTTAATTTACTCTTCTTTAGCTTTCTTTTCCATCAATGAATTAACAATTAAAGCTATTCCTCCAAATAAGAAGATCATAGAAAAATATCCTACTTCATCAGGTAAGGTTGTATATTCATCTATTAAGGATCCTAATAGTATTCCAATCGCGACACCAACTAACAGCATGCCGATTTTAAGGGTCATTGCATAGTAGTTTCTCCTAGCTACAAACATTGAGGCATCGGCCCCTTTTTCAATCATAGATAAACGTTCTTTATTTCTTGCAGTTATATAAACATAAAAAATTCCGAATATTACTGCGAATATAAAAATGGGTATTATAATTTCTCCTGGATGCATAATTTTTGCTTTTAAATTAATAATTGATCTTCAAATACTATGACGTCGAAAGTATATAAATGGTTACAAATATTATGATTGAGTAATTTTAGTACTTTTGTCTTCTATGAAAATTATGGCGATTTATTTTTTCTTATTCCAATTCTTTTTAGGGGTATCTCAAGAAATTAATACGAAGAGTATCGAAACCGAATTTATAAAGTCTTTTAAGCTTGAAGCTGATGTGTTTATAGGTGTAGATGATTTTGAGAATAT
>CBDUPN010000117.1:0-5380 GCA_965369125.1 uncultured Aureibaculum sp.
AAATGAATTTGAATACCTCCTTTTTCGAACTTTTCACGCAACCCAATTGATCCTTTTATATTGTTGTATGAACCGTAAGCTACATTTGCTTTAAGCGAATTATTATAATTTCTTTTTGTTACAATATTTATCGCACCTGCAAAAGCGTTTTGACCAAACACGCGGGCTGCGGGACCTTTGATGATTTCAATGCGTTCAATATTTTCAATGGACAAGATGGAATTCATCGTATGATGACCGGTTTGGGCATCGTCAAGTTTAATTCCATCAATAAGTAATAAGGTCTGATCAAAATTCCCACCCCTAATATAGAGGTCTGTTTGTGTTCCATCAACTCCCCTTCTCCTCACATCTACGCCTGCAACATGTTGAAGCAGATCTGCGACATTTGTGGCAGGAAATTTCTTGATTTCATCATTCGAAATAAGGGTTACTGTTCGAGAAGTCTTAAAATAAGGTATTGATATCCTGTTTGTTGATATTATGACTTCATCTAACTTAATGGTATCCTTTTGTGGGAACACATGGGTAATGGAACAAAATAATAATAAGGTTAATAAGAGATTCTTTTGGGACATTCTTTCTCTATTTATAAGGATGCAAAACTATAAAATATTTGAGGTTTTATGAGTAAACAATTGGATTAATGCCATTGGTTAAATGATCTGAGGGCCCTATCCCATGATAGTAGATCTTTTATTTTGATCAAAGATCAACCGAAAATGCACGATGCTCACTAAAATAAAAACGCCCAAATAGGTTATAAATAATAACCACATTAATGAAATAGGCGAAACTTTACTGATATAACCCGGAAAAACAAGACAAACTTCTGTCATAAGTACAAAAAATGCATATGCGATCCATAGGAAAGAATTAATTTTCGTTTTGAACGAAATCCAAATAAAAGGAACATACATTCCTAAAAAAATAAAATGCAACCATGCTATCAATAAAAATCTAGATTCTACCACCAAATTTGCCACTACCGGAATGCTTCCTATAATATTTAAAAAGGCTATCAAAAGAATGATACCAAACAGTATATTGTATTTATTTTGAACATCGAACGGACCTTTTTTTAATTTTAATAATACCAAAAATAAAAATAGAGATGCCCCAATACCTATTATATTGATTAAATAGTGATCGAAACTGTAATCAAGTGAATGCGTAAATAATAACACCAAACTAGTTATGATCACTATAGAACTATTTTTAGAAAGAGTCAATTGTGTCTTTTGAAATAGAATTGAAAGCATCCAAACAAAGAATACCCCAAAATATTGAAAATGTAAATAGAAAAATATCGCCTGCTGATACCATGGTGAATTATGCATCTCCATGACCATTAAAGGTCCTAATATATAAGGTCCTAAAGAAGATATAAAATGAAATATGATCCCAACCTTAAGAAATTGAGTTAACGTATTCTTTTCCTTAATTCGTCTCCACAATCTTATCAATAATACATAGCTAATCCACAAATGAATCGTTGAAAATAATATGGAGTAAAAGGCATATCCTTCAATTAAAAATGCGACTAGCATCGCTAATACACAACCTTGTAATATCAAATAATAACGATAAGACCATTTATCAATTCCCTCAGTAAAATATTGCCAAACCATGATCAACAGCCCATTAAATATAAATCCAAGAAGCATTACATGAGAATGGGAGTGCAGGAAATTTTTAAATGGAAAAGCTGATATGGAACCTGTATACGCGTATCTTAGAATAAGTCCGATTAATGATCCAATAATTCCAAACATTAATGGAAATATCCACAGTTTCTTTTGTAACATATGCTAAAAATAAAAAAAAACGCCGAAAAATTTCGGCGTTTATAATTTATGCTTGACCTGTAGGGCCAAAATTCATTGGAATTGGCGGTTGCTCATAATCCTTTATTTCACCATGGGCATTTTCGAACCTACTAACATTTTCGGCCAAGGCCTTACTCAGTCGTTTGGCATGTTGTGGTGTTAATATAATCCTCGATTTCACTTTAGCTTTAGGTGTCCCGGGCATCACATTTACAAAATCTACCACAAATTCAGACACCGAATGATTAATTATTGCCAAATTAGCATAGGTGCCATCGGCAACTTTTTCATCCAGTTCTATATTTAACTGATTCGGTTTATTTTTATCTTCTGCCATAATTAATTAGCTTCCATTTCTTCTTTAGAACCAACAATAATGTTATCATAAAAACGCATTCCTGTTCCTGCAGGTATTCTTTTCCCTACAATAACATTCTCTTTTAATCCTTCTAAGGTATCTATTTTACCATTTACAGCGGCTTCATTCAATACTTTGGTTGTTTCTTGGAAAGAAGCTGCCGAAATGAATGATTTTGTCTGTAAAGAAGCTCTTGTAATTCCTTGCAATATTGGTTCTGCTGTTGCAGGAACTGCATCCCTAGCCTCAACGAGGTTTTTATCTGTTCTCCGTAAAATAGAATTTTCATCTCTTAATTTACGCGCAGTTACGATCTGACCTGCTTTTAGGTTTTCAGAATCTCCTTTATTGGTTATTACCTTCATTCCATAAATAGCGTCATTCACTTCTAAAAAGTCATTTTTATGTATTAATTGACTTTCTAAGAAAATAGTATCTCCAGAATCGATAATTTTTACCTTACGCATCATTTGACGTACAACTACTTCAAAGTGTTTATCATTGATCTTAACCCCTTGCAGTCTATAGACCTCTTGAATTTCATTTACCAAATATTCTTGTACCGCAGATGGTCCTTTGATATTTAAAATATCAGATGGTGTAACTGCACCGTCAGATAATGGCATACCGGCTTTAATATAATCATTCTCTTGTACAAGGATCTGATTAGATAGTTTTACCAAATATTTTCTGATATCACCAGATTTAGATTCAATAATTATCTCTCTGTTACCACGTTTTATTTTTCCAAAAGATACCACACCGTCTATTTCAGAAACAACTGCTGGATTAGATGGATCTCGCGCTTCAAATAATTCCGTTACTCTTGGTAATCCTCCAGTAATATCTCCTGCTTTACCAGATCTTCTTGGAATCTTGACCAAAACCTTACCGGCATCAATCTTTTCATCTTCTTCTACCATCAAGTGAGCACCAACAGGTAAACTATAAGAACGCAGAACCTCACCTTTATTATTTTTAATCAATAAGGTAGGAACTACTTTTTTGTTCTTAGAATCAGAAATTACTTTTTCCTGGAATCCTGTTTGCTCATCGATTTCTACCTGATAGGTAATTCCTTGATCAATATCTTCAAAACCAATTTTACCCGCAAATTCAGAAACAATTACTCCGTTGTACGGATCCCATTGACAGATTATATCTCCTTTCTTGATAGGACTTTTATCTTTTACAGAAATGAATGATCCGTATGGAATATTATTAGTACTTAAAGTGATTCCTGTCTTCTTATCAACGATCTTAATTTCCGAAGTCCTCGAAATAACGATATCTGCTTTTTTTCCATCGTTATCAATACCCTTTACAGTATTAAGGTCTTCAATTTCTACAATACCATCAAATTTGGCAGTTAATTTATTTTCTTCTGAAATATTACCTGCAATACCACCTACGTGGAACGTACGTAACGTTAACTGTGTACCTGGTTCTCCAATGGATTGTGCGGCAATCACCCCAACAGCTTCCCCTATTTGGACCATTTTATTGGTCGCCAGACTATAACCATAACATTTACCACATATCCCTTTTAATGACTCACAAGTTAGGGCTGAACGTACTTCAACGCTTTCAATAGGTGAATCTTCGATCCTTGCAACAATATCTTCATCAATTTCCTTACCAGCTTTCACTAAGATCTCATCTGTTGAAGGATGATGAACATCGTTCAGTGATACCCTTCCTAAAATTCTTTCGCCTAAAGATTCAACAATTTCTTCATTCTTCTTTAAAGGATGTACATCTACTCCTCTCAATGTTCCACAATCTGCTTCATTAATGATAACATCCTGCGATACATCAACCAAACGACGTGTTAAATATCCAGCATCAGCCGTTTTTAAAGCTGTATCCGCCAGACCTTTACGAGCACCGTGAGTAGAGATGAAATATTCTAAAATAGACAATCCTTCCTTAAAGTTAGACAGAATTGGGTTTTCTATAATTTCTCCTCCTCCTGCTGTAGATTTTTTAGGCTTGGCCATCAATCCACGCATACCTGTTAACTGACGAATTTGCTCCTTAGAACCCCTTGCACCAGAATCAAGCATCATATACACCGAATTAAACCCTTGTTGGTCTTCCCTAAGACGTTTCATAGACAATTCTGTTAACCTGTTATTCGTAGAGCCCCAGATATCAATTACTTGATTGTAACGCTCTTTATTAGTTAACATACCCATGTTATAGCTGGCCGTAATCGTTTCTACTTGTTCATCCGCCTTAGCGATCATGGTCAGTTTTTCTTCTGGAATAATAATATCGCCTAAACTGAATGACAAACCACCCCTGAAAGCGAACTTATACCCCATATCCTTAATCTCATCTAGAAATTCTCCAGTAGTAGGGACATCAGTAACTTTGAGGATTTTACCAATAATATCTCTTAAAGACTTTTTCGTTAATACCTCATTAATGTATCCTGCTTTTTCCGGTACTACTTCATTAAATAATACCCTTCCTACAGTGGTTTCTATAATCTGTGAAACCAATTCTCCTTCTTTATTAAAATCTTTGGTCCTTACTTTTATACCGGCATTTAAGTCAACTTTTTTCTCGTTAAAAGCAATGATAACTTCTTCCGGTGAATAAAAAGTACTTCCCTGGCCTTTTACTTTATGCTCAGGAGTAGACTTTCTTTCTTTGGTCATATAATATAACCCAAGAACCATATCCTGAGAAGGAACCGTAATTGGAGATCCGTTTGCAGGATTTAATATACTGTGTGAAGCCAACATCAGTAATTGTGATTCTAAAATAGCTTCTGGTCCTAAAGGTAAATGCACAGCCATCTGGTCACCATCGAAATCCGCGTTAAATGCCGTACAAACCAATGGATGTAATTGTATTGCTTTTCCTTCAATTAATTTTGGTTGAAAAGCCTGAATTCCCAAACGGTGTAATGTAGGTGCACGGTTGAGTAATACTGGATGTCCTTTAAGTACATTCTCTAATATATCCCAAACTACAGGCTCTCTTTTGTCTATAATTTTCTTAGCAGATTTTACTGTTTTTACAATACCTCTTTCTATTAATTTCCTAATAATAAATGGCTTGTATAATTCCGCTGCCATATCTTTTGGCAATCCGCATTCATACAATTTTAATTCAGGGCCAACAACAATTACCGAACGTGCAGAATAATCGACACGTTTACCCAATAAATTTTGACGGAATC
>CBDUPN010000118.1:0-5373 GCA_965369125.1 uncultured Aureibaculum sp.
ATCAATTTTAATTTATCGAATAAAATGGGGCCTAATTGTTTTGGTGAAGACAAGTTAAACTCTTCTCCGGCCTGCTCAAAAACGGCTTTTTCTAACCTGTCAATATCCGTGGCTAAATCTTTTGAAAGTGAACTTAGAAATTCTTCATTTAGATTAACACCTTCAATTTCCATAGAAGCAAGTACATTAACCAATGGGAGTTCTACTTCATTAAAAAGTTTAATCAAATTTGCAGTTTCTAACTCTTTTTCAAAATATTCTTTAAGTTGCAGCGTAATATCGGCATCCTCTACTGCATATTCTGTTTGATTAAGGGTATCTACAGAGCGCATTGATAATTGATTTTTACCTTTTTTACCTATCAATTCCGTGATGGATACAGGCTGATAATTAAGATAAGCCTCTGCAAGAACATCCATATTATGCCGCATATCGGGATTGATCAGGTAATGTGCGATCATTGTATCAAATATTTTACCCTTAACCTTCATATTATAATTAGAAAGCACCTTGATATCATATTTTATATTCTGACCGATCTTTTCAATGTGCTCGTTTTCAAAAAAAGGTTTGAACTCCTCAACAATCTGTTGCGCTTCTTTTTGATCTTCTGGAATTATTACATAATACCCCTTTCCTTTTTCCCAGGAAAATGCAATACCCACCAGTTCGGCTTCCAGTGATTTGATGCTGGTAGTTTCTGTGTCGAAGCAGACGCTGCTTTGTTTCAGTAGTAGCTCAAGTAACAATTTCCTTGATACTTCAGTATTAATAAACTGATAAAAGTGTGGTGTATTTTTAATAGTCTTGAAACCATTAATAACTACTTCTTCTTTTACCTTCGTGCCGCTACCCGGTTGACTAAACAGATCAAATTGGACATTGTCTCCCGGAATATTTTGGGGTGTAATATTTTCATTTTGTTTTTCTTCTGTTTTAACCCCTTGTTCCTGATCAAAAGTTTTTAACAGATTCTCCGTTAGTCTTCTAAATTCTAATTCATTAAATATTTCTTTAACCTTAGCTATGTCAGGCGTATTTAATTCAAAATCCTTTTCGTGAAAATCAACAGGTACATCGAGCATAATGGTGGCTAATTTTTTAGATAGCAAACCTTGCTCAGCATTTTCTTCGACTTTTTCTTTCATTTTGCCTTTAAGCTTATCGGTATTTGCCAATAAATTCTCTATACTCCCGAATTCTTTCAAAAAGGTTTTGGCAGTTTTATCACCAACACCAGGTAGACCTGGAATATTATCTACACTATCTCCTTTCATTGCTAAAAAGTCAATAACCTGTTCCGGACGCTCGATTTCAAAATTTTTCTGTACTTCGGGGATACCCCATATTTCAATGCCATTTCCCATTCTTGAAGGTTTGTACATAAAAATATTTTCAGAAACGAGTTGAGCAAAATCTTTATCAGGTGTAACCATAAAGGTTTCATAGCCCTGTTTTTCGGCTTGTTTGGCCAATGTACCAATAACATCGTCAGCCTCATATCCTTCCTTTACCATGATAGGGATATGCATGGCCTTTAAAATTTCTTCAATATAAGGCACAGCAATTTTAATAGCCTCAGGTGTTTCATCACGGTTCGCTTTATATTGGGGAAACATTTCAATTCTGTCCGTACTTCCACCTTTATCAAAGCATACCGCTAAATGATCTGGTTTTTCGCGTTTAATAACATCAAGTAATGAGTTCATAAATCCCATAATGGCTGAGGTGTCCATGCCTTTTGAATTTATTCTTGGGTTTTTAATGAAGGCGTAATATCCTCTGAAAATTAAAGCATATGCGTCAAGAAGGAATAAGCGTTTTTTTTGCATTTTAATTAGCTGTTGTTTTTAATTTATTTTTTTACGGTTTTACCATTTTAAATATGTGGTTTAGCCATAATTTATTATTCAATATATTATGAAATTTTCCGTTATTGTACCAATTTCGTTAATCATTTGATCCATAACATCTTAACATCCATAATTAAAATAAACATTTTTGTGTTGTTAAAGGAATTTATTTTAAGAATTATTAAGTCAAAAAAGTATATCCTTTTATTGAGTGTATATTTTTTTTATTCGTTATCTGTTTTTTCGCAAATAGTAAATGAAGGCACCTTATATATTGAAACTTCAACAACGGTTTATTTCGGAGATGAATATACAAATAACGGTACACATAATAGCAATGGCGATTTATTTTTAAATAGCAATTTCATAAATAATGATAGTACTTCATCAACAACAGGAACTACTTTTTTTAGGAGTTCGTTAAATAATATTCAAACAATTTCAGGTTTAAAGAGCAAAGTAAACTTCAATAACTTATCAATTGATAACAATTTAACAGGAGTGACCGTGGTCGATAATTTTGCTGTTTATGTTAGCAATGCTGTTGATTTGGTAGATGGGGATTTTCGTTTAACCGGTGAAGCTCAATTAATTCAAACACACAATGGCACGAACGCAAATAGTTCTGTTTCGGGTAGACTTTTGAGAGATCAACAAGGGAATAAATCGGCATACGGATATAATTATTGGTCTTCTCCAGTCAATAATGGAGGATCATTTTCATTATCAGGAGGTCTATTCGATGGTACCGATGCTAATATAAATCCATTTTCATCACAACAGGTCCAATTTAATATAGGTGATCCATTTAATGGTTTACCTTCGGTTACGGATGGCGCCGGAAATGTGACAACTCCTTTAACTTTAAATTCACATTGGTTCTTTAAATTTTCCAGGGGAACCGGAAGTATTCCTTCTTGGATAAAAATAAATGAAAACAGTTCCCTTAATCCAGGGGAAGCTTTTATTATGAAGGGAACGAACACATCAGACCCTAATCAAAATTATGTTTTTAAAGGCGAACCAAATGATGGCTCGTATCAGTTTCTTTCTTATACTGACGAATATATATTAATAGGGAATCCATATCCATCGGCAATTGATACCGACGAGTTTATAAAAGACAATATTAGTGTGAGTGAAGGAGGTTATGCTGCTGCTGATATGATTTCTGGCACATTATATTATTGGGTAGAAGGTGGTTCTTCAACACATTTCTATTCGGGATATTTAGGCGGATACGCAACTTATAATTTAACAGGAGGTGCTCCTCCTTCAGTAATCCCAATGCTTGTTGGCGGATTGGGAGCCGCTGAATTTGTGAATCCACCGAAAAGATATATGGCTGTAGCTCAAGGTTTTTTTGTTGAAGGTGCAAGTAATGGAAACATTGCCTTTAAAAATTCACAAAGGGTTTTTAAAACTGAAAATTCTGGAGAGTCAATTCATTACAAAAATATAAATACAAAAAGTGATGAAAATAAAAGTATTGTGAGATTAGGATATGAAGACCCCGAAGGTTTTCATAGGCAATTAGTGCTTGGCTTTTTACCAAATACTAAGGCAGATCTAAGTTATAACAAGGCCTATGATGCGAAAATGTTTGGCGAAAGAGAAGACGAATTATATTTTATAATTGATAATGATCTAAACCAGAAGTATGTAATTCAAGGAGTTGGTGATTTTAATGAATCGATTGAAATACCATTAGGATTGAAAATTACAGAACAGGGAATCCATAGAATTATGCTAGATGCCACTGAAAATTTTGATAAAACTGTCTATATAAAGGATAAATTATTAAACACAACCCATAATTTAAGTGAATCTATATTAGAACTCAATATTTCCACAGGAAATTTTTCAGACAGATTTCAGATTGTTTTTCAACCGCAAAGCACCTTGGATATTTATGAATTCGAAAGAAACCAAATCAATGTGTATTATAATGGTGATCATAGTATTATCATAAATAATCAAAATGGTTTAAATTTATATAAAATCATAATTTACAATGTTTTAGGACAGAAGATTCTCCAGTTAAATGACAATAACCTAAAGCTTAATAACATAGAGATACCGTTCAACAGAAAAGAAGGGGTTTATTTTGTGAAATTAGAAACAGAATTGGGAGAGGGTACTTTCAAAATATTAAAAAATAATTAAAAATGAAGCACAAATATTTATATATCATAGCAGCTACTGTTTTATTAATGATGAATGAAATATCAGCACAAGTAGGCATTGGAACAACCACTCCCGATGCGTCATCGATGTTGGATATAACTTCGACAACAAAAGGATTGTTAGCACCGCGAATGACTACCATTGAAAAGAACGCTATCACAACTCCGGCTAATGGCTTGTTGGTTTATGATACAGATATGGATAAATTTAATTATTTCGATGGTTCTTCCTGGGTAGTTCTTGAGGCAGGATCTAGTATATCGAGAACTAATTATAAACTTGTAAAGAGTGTTGCTGATCTTTCTGATGAGTTGGCTGCAGGCGGCGGAGCTACTTATTTATTGAACTCAAGTTATCTGTATGAAATTAATGGCACAATTTTGGTCGATTTCCC
The DNA here is from genome assembly GCA_965369125.1 of uncultured Aureibaculum sp. Lineage (GTDB taxonomy): Bacteria > Bacteroidota > Bacteroidia > Flavobacteriales > Flavobacteriaceae > Aureibaculum. The sequence continues at coordinate 4,435 of CBDUPN010000118.1, forward strand.
AATTGATATCAATGAAGCTTATGTAAGAGGGCAAGATACCAGAGGCGATATTTTATTTAATAATACCGGAACAGCTTTATTTACGGGTTCTAAAGGTGGTAATCTAAGGGATTTTTTAGTGGTTGGAAACGGGCAGCCTGCTTTTAATATTAATGGAACAGCTGCACAAAATCTTGTGAGTAATAGTGTCGTTTATACAAGTTGTAGTTCGGTGGGAACATTGAGTAATATGGGACTTGTATTTTTCAATATATCTCAATTTGTGAATTGTAATGGAGGTTTAACAGTTAGCAATATTGCTTCCTTTTTAATGTCTAATATATTTTGGACATCAACGAGTACGGGTACGTTTATTAGTTTTTCAGGAACCTTCGATGATATTCAGTTAAGTAGCGGAAGAGTATCAGTAGATTCTGGAGAAATTGGAATAGATGTTAGTGCAAACCCAATTATAAATAACGCTGGATCCATTAATGGGGTTGCATTTACCGGTGCCGGTAATAGGATCAACGGATATACTACAGGCACTTATCCGGGATATAAATTCTCAAAAGAATGGGATGTTAATAGTCCGGGAATACTGGTCGAGACAGATAATAATGCTACAGGGACTATCTATATTACATCAAAAGCATTAACCTCAATACCAGCGGCCAATACTCCTGTAAAAGCACTTGGAACTACGACCGCTGCAAATTTATTTCGTTTCGATATTAATGGAGCAAGCAATCGACTGAGATATGTTGGTACTAAAACTAGAATTTTTAATATTTCTGCCTCCTTGTCTTTAACTTCTACCAATAATAATCAGGTATTATCGATCTATTTTGCAAAAAATGGAGCTGTTTTAAATTCTACACGAATTCAAAGGAAAATAGGAACGGGAGCCGATATAGGAGCAGCAAGTATATCCGGTACGGTTGAATTAGCAACTGGTGA
>CBDUPN010000119.1:0-5326 GCA_965369125.1 uncultured Aureibaculum sp.
TTACGTAAGAATCACAATTATCATGAAATCGATGTCAATGGCAAACAACTACCCTATTTAGAAGCAGTTGCCATTACGTTTTTGCCCGATAAGCAAAGTGAATTTCTACAACTAGTTCAAGGTAATATCGATTTTTTATCTGGCTTGGATCCATCTTTTAAAGATGACATATTGAATCCGGATGGTTCATTAAATGATAGATATCAGGATAGATTGACGATGTCAACTGGTGATTATCTTAATACTGAATATCTAGGGATATTGATGGATTCAGAAAACGCAGAAGTATCCTCAATTCATATTCGAAAGGCTATTAATTATGGTTTTGATAAGATCAAAATGATTAAATTTTTAAGAAACGGAATCGGAACACCGGCGACCAATGGTTTTATCCCAAGAGGACTGCCTTCGTTTTCGAACATTGCGGGATATACTTATCAGCCCGAGAAAGCCAAAGAACTCGTGGAAAAATACAAATTGGAAACAGGAGATGATACTCCAGAAATAACCATTACAACCAACAGTCAATATTTGGATCTCTGTGAATATATTCAAAGGGAACTCGAAAAGATAGGTTTCATAGTAAATGTTGATGTAGTGCCACCATCAACGTTGCGACAATCTAAAGCCAGTGGTAAGTTGTCAATATTCAGGGCGAGTTGGGTAGCCGATTACCCAGACGCAGAGAACTATTTTTCGCTATTCTACAGTGAAAACTTTTCACCAAACGGCCCAAATTATATGCATTTTAAGAGTCAGGAATATGATGATTTGTATAAAAAATCGTTTATGACGACCAACGACGTTGAACGTTATAAATTATACCGAAAAATGGATAGCCTGATCATCTCCGAAGCTCCAATTGTGCCACTTTATTATGATCAGTTTGCACGATTTAATCAAAAAAATGTAAGGGGATTAACTTCAAATCCGATTAATCTATTACATTTAAAAAATGTCTTTAAAGTTCAAGAATAGCTTTTACAGGATAATGGTCAGAAAATTTCACATGTACTATTTTATGACTTCGCACATGAAACTGCTTATCGGTAAAGATAAAATCAATCCGCAACGGGAATTTTTTAAATTCATAGGTCTTACCAAAACTTTCTCCCGCTTCCACAAAAGTATCTTTGAAATCATTTTTTAAGTTTTTGTAGGCCCATGAATAGGCAGTATTATTCATATCACCAACTACAATTACTTTGTATTTACAATCTTTTATATGGTTGTTCAAGATCTCAATTTGTTCTTGTTGAGATTTAAATGAGTTGGATAATCTTTTAATAAGTTTTTCTGATTTCTTAATTCCTAAATAATCCTCTTGCGGAACAACACCGGTCGTTTCAAGATGAAAATTGTAAATACGTAAAGTGTCATTTTTTTTAATGATATCAACATAAATAGCGCGGCTATTTGACGCGATGTTTCCTTTATTGATGATCGGGTATTTTGAATAAATGACCAAACCGGAAGGTACATTTTTGTCTGTTGTGTTTTTGGAAGAAAATGGATATTTTAGATCAAACTTTTCAAAATTCCTGAATTCCTGGATGGCTACGATATCAGGATTTTCATCAATTATTACTTGTTTGATTTTGTCTTCAATATTAGTAATATCCAACCATCCGTAAAGATTAAATTTCCTAACGTTATACGTAATGATGCTAATGGTTTCTTTTTTTATTGAAGTCTCATCATTGTTAAAAATATATAAGGGGGGCAGAAAAAAATAACTTATTACTAAAACGATAAATGATTGGAGCATTTGCTTTTTAAATCCGATTAATATCCAATATAAGACGAATAAAATATTAGCGATAATTAATAATGGTATTAATAAACTCAATAATGAGATCACACCAAATCCTTTAGGAGAAAGGTATGGTAGAAGGAATGCCATAACCAAACCAATAGCGAAAAAAGTATTTATTAAAAATACGATCTTATTAAAAATAGATATTTTTTTCTTAGCCATAGTTCGTCTTATTATTATTTTTTTCCCACAGAGAAGAGAAAATCTTTTTCTTCCTTGGTAAGTGTTTCATATCCCGATTTACTGATCTTATCCAGAATTTCATCAATCTTACGCTGACGGGCATTATCATTCTTAATATTGTTCGTCGCTTTAGGGTTTTTGTAGACAGTCTTTAATGGCTTTTCTTTTTTTGACTTAAAAAGATTTGAAAAGAATTGGGTTAGGTTTTTTCCTTTATTCACCTGATTCGTTAGGAGAAATCCTGTTAAAGCACCTCCGAGATGCGCTAAATGGCCACCTGTATTGGAAATAGGAAGTTGAATGATATCTAATAAAACAAAAGCAAGTGCGATATGCCAAAGTTTAATACTTCCGATAAACCTAAAACGCAAAGCATAATTTGGTATTTTAGTTGCTATCCCAACTAAAATTGAAGTAACACCTGCCGATGCTCCCACTAAATAAGCCGTATTCTTTTGAAGCGCAGGAAAATAAGTATAGCTTAAGATATAGACAACACCACCAATCAGAATTCCCAGGAAATAATATATTAAGAAATCTTGTTTAGAAAAGAAATCCAAAAATAAATTACCAATATAAAAAAGTATAATTAAGTTAAAAAGAATGTGTAAAAAATCGCCATGTAGAAATCCGTAGGTAATGATGGTCCATGGTTTAGTAAGGAGATTATTAAAATTTTCTGATAAAGAAAACCAATTAAAAAAAAGGTTTTCATTCCACTCCATCAGACTAGAAAATGCTTTGAAAATATAGGAAATTACAAAAACAGCGATGGTGATATATATAATTTTCTCAACAATTGTTGCGATCTTAAATTTATATTTTATTTGTTCTAAAATCTTATTCATTTTAACCGAGATCTTTTATTTATCCCAACGCTTAAATTGATTATTTTTCCAATATAATGATATGAGAAAACCGACCAATGCGCCACCTATATGTGCAAAATGGGCAATATTTCCAACCGAATAACTTGTAAAACCGAAGAAAAGATCACCAAACACCAAAAGTGGAATAAAATATTTAGCCGCAATTGGGACAGGGAAAAAGATCAAAGCAAGTTTGGCATTCGGGAACTTCATTGCAAAAGCAACCAAAACACCGTATACAGCTCCAGACGCACCAACAGCAACAGCATTATAATCTTCAAAAAAGTAATTAGCGATGGTATAAATTAAAGCAGCGCCCAAACCGGCAGAAAAATAAAAAAAGAAAAACTTATTCCTACCCCACAACTGCTCTAATGGAGAGCCAAATGCCCAAAGACCGTACATGTTGAATAAGATATGCATAAAACCGCCATGCATAAACATATGTGTAACAAACTGCCAAGGCATAAAATATTCGCTCGCCGGATAAAACAATGCAAACCATTCCATCATTTTTTCCTGCATATTCGGCACAAAAAATGTGACCAAATAAAAAACAACATTGATGATGATCAAATGTTTAACTGCGTCGGTCATTCTTCCCATTACTTTCCTTAATTTTAATTGGTTTAGTTATCGAATTTCAATTGGATCTCTTCTAATGAGATCGTGATAAAAGTTTTTTTACCAAATGGTGAATGATTTGGTTCTTTGCAAAGAAAGAGTTGTTCCAGTAGTTCCTCCTGTTCCTTACTATTTAATTTAGTGCCATTTTTTATAGCCAAACTCTTTGCCATACTTTTAGCGATCGCATCTAATTGACTTAAGCTTGATTCCGGAACTTCATTTTTAATAGTTTCGAATAATTCTTCAAACAAGGCTTGAATCTTATCTTGTTTTACATTTACCGGAATGCCATTCAAAGTGATCGTATCATTCTTAAAGGAAGCGAATTGAAATCCTGCACTCTCAAGTTCTGACCTGATTTCTTTACATAATAAAACATCAGAAAAGTTAAAAACCATTTCTAACGGGAATAACAATTGTTGACTTGAAGTATCCTCAATGGTCATTTTAGTTAAAAGGTCTTCGTAAAGTATTCTCTGATGTGCGAGATTTTGATCGATGTATACAACACCAGATTTAATGACACTAACTATAAATTTTTGATGAACCTGATATGTTTTTCTATTCATCTCATGTTCAGAATCATCGAATAACTCCTTTGTAACTACCTGCGCATCAACTTCGATATTTTGAACATTAATCTCCCCTTTGTCCATTCCTACATATAAAGATTCCCAATGTGATTCGACGGGTTTTTTATGACGATAAGATTGGCCGGTTTTATTATCTGCCTCGAAGGGATTAAAGTTTGGATCAACTTTTATTTCTGGTGTTGACGTTTTTTTATCTTTAAAATGATAGGGTACCTCTATGCTCACATCTTTATTAAAATCTAAAATAGGTGATACATTGTACTGGCCGAGGCTATGTTTAATTGTCGAACGCAATATGGCATATAATGCCTGTTCGTTATCAAATTTTATCTCGGTTTTAGTAGGATGAATATTTATATCTATTGAATCTGATGGGACTGTTAAATATAGGAAATAAGAGGGATAATAACCATGCGCCAGTAAACCGTCAAAAGCATTTGCAACGGCATGATGTAAATATCCGTTTTTTATAAACCTGTCATTAACAAAAAAAAATTGTTCTCCTCTTTTTTTCTTAGCGAATTCTGGCTTAGAAACATAACCTTGAATGCTAATGAGATCCGTTTTTTCTTCTATAGGCACTAATTTTTCATTTGTTTTACCTCCAAAAATCGACACAATTCTTTGTCGGAGATTATTTTTATTAAGATTGATAACTTCACTATCATTATTATAAACTGCAAAAGAAATAGAAGGATGGGCCAGCGCTACTCTGTGTAACTCATCCATGATATGACGCGATTCTACGGAATTTGATTTTAAAAAATTGCGTCGGGCAGGTATGTTGAAAAATAAATTCTTAACAGAAATACTGGTTCCAACAGGTGTAGAAACAATATCCTGATATTGAATGGTACTCGCCTCAATTTTAATATGAGTGCCTAATTCTTCATTTTCAACTTTTGTTTTTAGTTCAACGTGTGCAACAGCAGCAATAGACGCTAAGGCTTCGCCTCTGAATCCCTTGGTTTTTAGATTAAAAAGATCTTCTGCAGATCTGATCTTCGAAGTAGAATGTCTTTCGAATGAAAGTCTTGCATCGGTCGCACTCATTCCAGTACCATTATCAATAACCTGTACTAGTGTTTTACCGGCATCCTTAATTAAGAGCTTGATCTCGGTTGCACCTGCATCAATTGCATTTTCAAGTAATTCTTTTACCACCGAAGCCGGTCGTTGAACTACTTCTCCGGCAGCAATTTGATTGGCAACATTATCAGGGAGGAGATGAATGATAT
>CBDUPN010000120.1:0-5303 GCA_965369125.1 uncultured Aureibaculum sp.
AGATGGACGTTTCCTCGATTAAGAGTTGACCAATTACTTACTCTTGAATGGAAATACTTGTTGCCAATCAACTTGGTAAACATTGTTATTATGGCATTAATTGTTTGGCTTAACCTAACAATTCAATTTTAGAAATTATGAGTTATTTTTCAGATATATATAAAGGCATCAAAACACTACTTACCGGTATGAGTATTACCGGAAAGTATTTTTTGACTTCCAGAAAAGGAGCCATTACTCAAAAATATCCCGAAAACAGAGAGACCTTAAAAATGTTCGAGCGCTTTCGTGGAGAAGTTGTAATGCCTCATGATGGTAATAATGAACACCGGTGTACAGGATGCCAGAAATGTGAAATTGCCTGCCCAAATGGTAGTATTGAAATTATTTGGGACAGAGGTATTGATACCGAAACCGGGAAAAAGAAAAAATTCATCGACAAACATATTTATCATTTAGGCCTTTGTACCATGTGTGGTTTATGTATTGAAGCATGCCCTACCGATGCCATTGTCTGGGCTCAGAATTATGAAAATTCTGTGTATGATAGAACCAAATTAACACGGGTTTTAAATAGACCAGGTTCTAAAGTTAAAGCTGGAATAGAAGATTAAATTATGGAAAAATATATATTTTACATTTTAGCACTGATCATGATCGTTTTTGCAATTGCTTCTGTTACAAGTCGCAAAATGCTGCGCTCGGTTATCTTTCTTTTGTTCGTACTATGTGGAATTGCAGGCGTTTATTTTTTAATAGACTATAATTTTCTGGCCGCCATTCAATTAACAGTTTATGCCGGTGGAATTATTGTTTTGATCATCTTCTCAGTTTTACTGGTTCACCATATTGAAATGGAACTGGAAATTGCTAAAACATCAAAGAAGATCGTAACCGCATTAGCTTGTTTAATAGGGCTTGGCGTGTTTTTAACAACCATTTATGCTCATGATTTTAATGTTGTTGAAAATTATATGACCACCACTACGGCTGATATTGGAAGGAAACTTTTAAGTTATGAAGATGGTGGATTTATTTTGCCATTTGAAGTAATAAGCGTGCTTTTATTAGCAGCAATGATCGGTGCAATAGTTATTGCTAAAGGTGGAAAACTAACCAATAAAAATGATAAAACCATATGATCGCGGGAATTAGTATCTACGAAATCTTAACCGTAACATCAATTCTATTCTTTATTGGAGTATACGGGTTTATCACAAGAAAAAATCTAATCTCAATTTTAATATCTGTTGAATTAATATTAAATGCCTCTGTGGTAAATTTTGTTGTGATCAACAAATATTTATACCCGGATATGTTACAAGGTGTTCTGTTTTCATTATTTATTATTGCCGTTGCTGCTGCTGAAACTGCATTAGCTGTATCCATAATAATAAACCTGTACAGGCAAATTAGTTCAGTTGAAGTTAAGGACATAGAAACTATGAAGTATTAATAAGTAGAATTATGAATCTAAGCTATACTATATTAATCCCATTAATTCCTTTGGCAGTTTTTTTACTGTTAGGGATATTTAATAAAAAAATCAAACCCGGCATTTCAGGATATATTGGTGTATTGGGCTTAACGGCCTCAGCTATATTATCATTCTTAGCCGGCTATCAATACTTTTTTGTAAATGGTAAAGTAGATGGAATTTACCAAACATTCGTTCAGAAGACAGTTTGGATGAAATTTTCTGAAACCTTACAAATCGATATGGGAGTGTTGGTAGACCCAATTTCAATTATGATGATCATTGTTGTTTCTATTGTATCTCTTATGGTACATATTTACAGTCGTGGTTATATGAAAGGTGATGATGGTTATACCAAATTTTTTGCATTTTTATCTTTATTCTCATTTTCGATGTTCGGATTGGTATTGTCTACCAACCTATTCCAAATTTATATCTTTTGGGAACTCGTCGGTGTTTCATCTTATCTATTAATTGGATATTATTATACCAAACCTTCAGCAGTTGCAGCAGCTAAAAAGGCTTTTATCGTTACTCGATTTGCAGATCTGGGATTTTTAATAGGAATATTGATCATAGGATATTATACCGGTACTTATGATTTCGAAACTTTAAATAATCCTGAAGGCAATGCAATCGTAAATTGGGCTTCTACTTCATTTATGGGATTGTCTGTACTTACATGGGCACTGATCTTAATATTTATGGGTGGCGCTGGTAAATCTGCCATGTTCCCATTACACATTTGGTTACCTGATGCCATGGAAGGACCTACCCCAGTTTCCGCATTGATTCATGCGGCTACCATGGTAGTTGCCGGTGTTTATTTGGTAGCAAGGTTATTTCCGATGTATTATTTTGTTGAAGATGGCTTTGCCCTTAATATTGTGGCATTTGTAGGTGCGTTTTCTTCTCTTTTTGCCGCAATTATAGCGATTACTCAGACCGATATTAAACGTGTACTAGCGTTTTCTACAATGTCTCAAATTGGATATATGATGCTGGCATTAGGCGTTTCAGGATATGATGGACACGAAGGTGTTGGTTATATGGCGTCTATGTTCCATTTGTTCACACATGCCATGTTCAAAGCATTATTATTCTTATGTGCCGGATCGGTAATCCATGCGGTACATAGCAACTATTTAAAAGATATGGGTGGACTAAGAAAGTATATGCCCATTACTAATATTACATTTCTAATTGCCGCTTTGGCTATTGCTGGAGTACCTCCTTTTGCTGGTTTTTGGAGTAAGGATGAAATTTTAGTGGCAGCTTTCGAACACAACAAGCTTATTTATTTTGTGGGCGTGTTTGTTGCTGGTTTAACAGCCTTTTATATGTTTAGAATTTACTTCGGTATTTTCTGGGGAAGAGAAACAAAGTACGAACATACACCGCATGAATCTCCAATTTCAATGACCTTCCCATTGATTGTACTTGCATTCTTGAGCATTGTTGGAGGATTTATTCCGTTTAGTGAATTTATTACTCCCGATAGAGCCGGTTTTGAAGCGCATTTAAATTACCCACTGGCAGCCATAGCTGTAACTGTTGGATTGGTTGGAATTGTTTTGGCATGGATATTCTATAAAAAAGAAAATGATCTTTCAGATAAGTTTGCGAAAGCATTTGGATCATTTTATAAATGGACATATGATAAATTCTATTTTGATGAGATTTACCTATTTGTCACTAAAAAAATATTATTTAAAAGGGTTTCTGCACCAATTGCAAAATTTGATAAAAAATATGTCGATGGAACCATGGTGGGTATTGGAAATACTACAGTGGCAACTTCCGAAAAAATTAAAGGCCTTCAGTCTGGTAGAGTACAAGATTATGCCTTTGCTTTTATCGCCGGAGTTGTAATCATTGCATTGGTGTTTATTTATTTATGGACAAACTAACAGATTAATATGGATATTTTATCACTTTTTATCATAATACCTGTAATAACCATCATTGCCTTACTATTTACTAAGGATTTAAAACAGGCTCGTATTGTTTCAATGATTGGAAGTATCATTCAACTCGGAATGGCTATAAACCTGGTTTTCGCTTATTTTAAAGAAAAGGAAGTGAACGATAACATTATGGTGTTTACTAAAGATCTTGTATGGTTTAAACAATTTAATATTCATTACAATATCGGTGTTGATGGTATATCAGTTGCCTTGTTATTGCTTACTGCCATTGTCGTACTGGCCGGGGTTTTTATTTCATGGAAAATGAAAGAATTACCCAAGGAATTTTTCATTTCACTAATTGTATTGTCTTCGGGAGTTTATGGATTCTTTATTTCTCTCGACCTGTTTACCATGTTCGTGTTCTTTGAAATAGCCGTTATACCGATGTACTTGCTAATTGGTATTTGGGGTTCAGGACCGCGAGAATATTCGGCAATGAAATTAACATTAATGTTAATGGGTGCAAGTGCGGTACTACTTGTGGGAATTTTAGGAATTTATTTTAATTCAAATGCTGATGGCGGTGCTTTAACTTTCAATATTTTAGAGATCGCCAAGGTTAATATTCCAGTCGAAGCTCAAAAGTTGTTTTTCCCCATTACTTTTATTGGTTTTGCCGTTATCGGAGCCTTATTCCCTTTCCATACCTGGTCGCCAGATGGTCATGCTTCTGCCCCAACGGCGGTATCAATGCTTCATGCAGGTGTTTTAATGAAATTAGGAGGCTATGGTGTTTTTAGAGTAGCCATGTATTTATTACCTGAAGGAGCTTTGCATTGGTCTTGGTTCTTTATCATTTTATCAGCAATTGGAGTGATCTACGGTGCCTTTAGTGCCATAAAACAAACAGATCTAAAATATATTAATGCGTACTCTTCAGTGAGTCACTTGGGTATGGTCTTATTTGCTTTGTTAATGCTTAATAAAACTGCTTGGAATGGCGCCATTTTACAGTCGCTTTCTCACGGATTCATGACGGCATTATTCTTTGCCTTAATAGGCATGATCTATGGCAGAACTCATACACGGGATATCAATAAATTAGGAGGATTATTAAAAGTAATACCATTTATTTCGGCCATCTATGTGATTGCGGGTCTGGCCTCATTAGGCTTACCTGGATTTAGCGGTTTTGTTGCCGAAATGAACATTTTTGTTGGTGCTTTTGAGCATGACGATATGTTTTATAGGGTTGCGACCATTATATCGGTATCGGCCATCGTAGTGACCGCTGTTTATATTTTAAGAGTTGTCGGTACCATGTTGATGGGGCCAGTGAAAAATCCTGAATTTTTAAATTTACCAACAGCAACCTGGTATGAAAAAACCGGAATTTTATTATTGTTAATTCCCATAGTTGGTATTGGGGTCGCACCGCTTTGGTTAAGTAATATGATATTGAAAAGTTTAGAACCCTTTATACAAGGCGTATTATAAATAAGAAAATAGATAACTAAAATGAATTTTAGTAGTTTTTTAATAATGAGACACGAAATTTTGCTGTTAGCAATCATTTTGGTGTTGGTAATTGCAGAAATATTTATTCATCACAATAAAAAAGGCAGCATTGTACATTTAGCGATTTTTTTATTTGCCATTCATACTGCTGTTGGTTTTTTTGCCATAGATGAAAGTAGCTTATTCGGGGGTATGTTCCGTACAAATAACCTTATTCACTTCTTTAAGAATGTGTTAAATGTGGGTGTGCTGATATTATTATTGCAATCTGCAGATTGGATCCAGGAAAAAATAGTGCAACAGAACAGAGGAACAGAATTTTTTATATTACTATTCTCTTCATTATTAGGGATGTATTTTATGATCTCATCGGGAGATTTTTTAATGTTCTATCTAGG
>CBDUPN010000121.1:0-5250 GCA_965369125.1 uncultured Aureibaculum sp.
TTAAGATGATTAACTAATCAAATTGCTGCTATGAAAACTAATTATTATTTAAATCCTATTACCCCGTTGTTTTTAAGACTGAATAACTATTGTAATTGCCAATTATTTTTTACAATTTTAATGGTTACGTTTTTTTCCATGTCTGGTTATGCTCAAAAAGGGGGCGGTAAGGGAACAAAAGACATTGTTGTAAGGGCTTGTACGCAATATATTGGTAATGGCCTGTATAGTGTTACTTTTGGGTATGATAACCCAAATAAAAAGGATGTAACTGTTAATGATGATGATAGTTTTGTAAGATATAATAACGGAAATAATAAGACCAAAGGGGTTAAGAATTTTAAAACTGGTTCGGTAAATAAAGCGTTCACTAAGCAATTTACTGCCAATGAAACTGTAGAATGGACTGTTATAAACCCCAATGGAAAAGTACATACGGTATATGCAAATGCAAATTCTTCCCATTGTGGGGATGTGGAGGGTGGTTTTATTTTTCCGGTTTATAAAAGTGATGGAAAATCAACGGCTATTATAGGTTCAGAACTTAGCGCATTGGCCGAGAATGACCCCGATTACGAACCCTCACCATTAATTTTTCAAATTAGCGAAGAAAAGGTACTTATTGAAATAGTACCCTTATCTGGTGAAATGCAAAACGTAATTACCTTATTACAAAATACTTTTGGTGTATCAGCGAGTGATTTTTTATTAGATCTTAGTGATTTGGGTAGTTTGACTGTAATAGATGTTTATTTTCCAATAAGCAGTTTGACTGATTTAAATGATTATGCCAATATTATCAACTTTGCGAGGCCTTTATACCCTTCATATACCAATGCCGGAGCCGTTATTTCTCAAGGGGATGGTGCTCAAACTTCTAATGTTGTGCGCGAATCTTTTCGTTTGGTGAATAGTAATGGAGATATAGTGCCTGTAGATGGTGCAGGAATAAAAGTAGGGGTTTTATCAAATAGTTATGACAGAGAAATTATAGGAGAATCTATAGCTTCCCTGGATGTAAGCAATGGAGAATTACCTTTGGGTGTTGAGGTTTTGCGTGATAATTTGTTCAAATCTTCAGATGAAGGAAGGGCCATGCTTCAAATAATCCACGATGTAGCACCTGGAGCTGCATTGGCCTTTCATACTGCAACGGCATCACCCAGGCAGTTTGAAGTTGGTTTTAAAGCACTTGCAGGCCTTGATGAGTCAAATGCGTTAATCAATCCTGATTTAGGTTTGAAAAGTAACATTATTGTTGATGACATCACCTTTATTACAGAACCATTTTTTGGGGAAGGCAGAATCTCTAGTTCTATTAATGCTTTAACTTCCTTTGGTGGCCTGCATTTCACCTCCGCCGGAAATTTGGCGAATAAAGGCTATGCTAAAACTTTTGGCACCTCTAATACCAGACCAGTACCAAGTTTTATTTCAGAAAATACTGCCAAAGCACATGTTTTTGGAATAAATCCTGATGGCTCTGATGACATATATCAAAAAATAAGTGTTGTTCCGGGTACTTATATGATCGTATTACAATGGGAAGAGTTAGCCGCTTCACAAACGAATAGCGAGATTGTCTCTCAAGATTTAGATATTTATTTGGTGGATGATCAAGGCAGGCTAATCGTAGGTAACAATCGAAGAAATATTGCTGGAGATCCAACCGAGATCATTGTTTTTCGTGCCACAGGTTCCGGAGAAGCAAATTTGATGATTACAAATGGTAATGGGGCAACCAATGTTCCCTTTAGATATATTGCATTCCGAACATCGGCTGCCGATGGAACTCGTGATGGTCTTAAATTTGAAGAATATTTTGAGAATGGCGCAACAACTGTGAGCGGTCATGCCATGACACCAGCATCTGTTACAGTAGGAGCCGTTGATTATCGTTTTGCAGATAATCCCAAAGCAGAGGAATTCTCTTCTTATGGTGGTTCTTTGCCGAACGGAACAGATCTCGAAATCGACATTTATGCGCCGGATGGTGGAAATACCTCTGTAAGAACGATTGGCCAATTAGCTAATTGTGAAACCTGTGATAAGGATGAATATTTAAATTTTTACGGCACTTCAGCCTCTGCGCCACATGCGGCAGCAGCTACTGCCTTATTTATGTCTGCCTTACCTTCCTGGTTTCCTGATGGTGCAGGGTCAACAACCTACACAGCACTTCAGGCACTACAATTATTCAAATCGACAGGAAAGGTTTTTACTGCTGCAGATAGTACAGCTAATAATAGTTTGATCAATACCTTGAATGCGTTTAAAAGTGTAGCTTCACAGACGGCCAAGATCACAGAATTAAGGGTTGAAGATGGAAAGACTCCTAGTGCAGAACCCTTTACAGTAACCATTATTGGAGAGTTTTTTCCAGACAACCCACAAGTGCAATTTGATGGTAAACCATTAACAGATATTGTTAGGATCAGTGATACAGAAATTACAGCCAAAGTTGGAACTTTTGCTGGAAATCCGGAGTTGACAGTCATTACAGAAAGTATGACACCTGGAGGAACTGATGGAGGACCCTCTGATCCTGCCTATTTTTTCGATGGCGATAAAATAGCCCTTAATATAGCTCCCAACAACGCAGAATTTGAATATGGGCAAGATATTAGCTTAGCCTATACTGTTGAAGGATTACCATTAGATGAAAATGGAAACCCGGTACCATATGAATCTTTAGGGCTTCCTGAGGTTGTATTAAATTCAGGCGCAGATGCTAAGTTGGATGAAGGAGGTTATCCAATTGTTTTTGATTATGCGATCACACCTTCTTTTGGAGGTGAGCCTTATGACGAGGAATTATTCCAAATTAATTTTATTTCCGGATATAATGATGAAGAACTAGGAAAAATTGGTTTTTTAACCATTACTAAAAAAGATTTAACTATAAGTACAGAAGATGTTTCTTATACATACGGTGATGCCATCGATGCTCCATTGATATATGAATATAACGATGCCGGTATAACAGATGATTCAGGTTTTCTTTCGGCCATTGATACAACACACGCCAGAGACTTTAAAGATGGTATCCCGAACAAGTTCGAGGCCATCGTCAATAAATTTGAGGCTATTGTAAACGATTACGATTTGAGCTTTTTAGATGGGGGCAGCTGGAGTGCTTCAAAACGGACTATTGAAAATAAATTTGAAGCCATAGTTAATGGTATGAATGTTATTAATTTAGATAGTGAGAATTTTATAAATTACATAAGCGCAAGAGAGGCATTTGATGATGGAACTACCAATAAATTTGAGGCTATCGTTAATAAATTTGAAGCCATAGTCAATGCTGAAGATCTATTCGCCGGGGACGTACTTTTGCAAATAGAGAATAAATTTGAGGCCATCGTAAATAAATTTGAAGCCATCGTGAATGAAGATGATCCTGATAACCCTTATGGTGCTTATGCAAAGGTATTTACAATTATAAATACAGAAGATGCCCCAACAGAGGAAGATCCCGATCGTGCTATTTTACAGGTGTACGCCATAAATATGATTACCGGATTAGATGTTACTTCAGATTCTGAGAGTCATCAGGTCTATCCGGGAACTTTTCTTAATGCGATGTCTGCTAATTTCAATGTTACCTACATACCTGGAAATTTAACCATTTTACCAAGGGAGTTAACTGTTAGTACTGATACATTAACAATTTTATATGGTGAAGCTCTTACGGAGCAAAAATTATTAACGAAAACTACTTTTGACGGCTGGGCTTTCGAAGGGGAATACCAAGAATCTGTAGAAACCGTTTTCCCTAACGGTGTGCCTTTTTATTTTATAAAAGATAATGTGGAATATGAAATTAATGAAGTAATAGAATTTGGTACATATCAGATAAAAATTAGACATCCTAAAAATTATCAAATTAGCCATACCTATGATGAAACCCATGGCACTTTAACTTTAAAAAAAGCTACCTTAACTGCTACAACTGAAGATTTGATTATCAAGCAAGGTGAAATTCCTCAATTTATAACTAATATATCTGGATATGTTGATGGTGAAACGGAAGATGATGTTTTCCCTAATGGCATTTCTTATTATTTTGAAGATGAATATGGAGATATATTCTATGACACTTCCGTACCGGGCGTATTTACTATAAGAATTGAAGATCCAACAAATTATAAAATAGATGATAATGCTGCTACTTTGTTTGTAAATCCTGATGATATATCTAAAATTCGTACCTATGCTGATTGTGTGGCATATGACCCTTTGGCTTCTGACGGTTTGTTCTATACTGTTGTTTATCGTTATGAAAATGATAATTATGACCCAATATATGTATTGGAAGGAGGAGATAATAACTTATCAGGACCTGCACAGTACGAAGGTCAGTTACCCGTTACTTTTCTCCCTGGCAGCGGCATCTTTGAAATTCGTTTTGATGGTAAAAAATTAGTTTGGAGCCTTACAACAGATGGTAGCACTCACAAAAGTTCTGTTTCTTCTGCAAATCAAAGTGGTACGGGTGAATGTGATGCTAAGTTAGACGGAGCCTACTCGCTTTACCCAAATCCTGTTTCAAATATATTATTTGTAAAACAAAATATTCCAGAAAATGATGTATCCGTATTGGTTTTAAATATGTATGGTACAGTAGTTTTAAATGGGGGAAGTTTTAACAATGCATTAGAACCGATTGAAATTCCTTTTTCAGGTCTCACAAACGGTTTGTATATCGTAAGAATAATAAGCCCCAGTAAAGTAAGAACTTATAACATTATAAAACAATAAATGAAATTAATATGATCCTAAACAATAAGGTATTCTTTGTTTGCCTTGTATCTTTTTTTATCATATCAATATCAGTTTTTTCGCAGAATGAAAAGATGGATAGTTTAAAAAGAATGATCGAGATAGGTAAAAAGGATACCTTAATGGTCAACACCTTGAATGCCCTTAGTATCGAGGTATTAAATAATGAGAATATACAAGGATCTCTTGAATATTCGAATCGAGCGCAGAAACTTGCAGAACAACTAGCTTACAAAAAAGGTAAAGCTTATGCCTTAAAAAATATTGGGCTGGCGCAATACTATAAGGGTGAATTTATGGCTGTGTTCGATTATTGGACGCAATCGCTGGGAACTTTTGAAGAGATTAAAGACACTTTAGGAATAGCCAATCTTGTAAATAATTTAGGTGCTGTTTATTATAGTCAGGGAAGTAATGCCAAAGCACTAGATTATTATTTACGTTCATTAAATATTTCCGAAAAAT
>CBDUPN010000122.1:0-5173 GCA_965369125.1 uncultured Aureibaculum sp.
CTGTTAAAAACCGGTGTCGAACCTGTAAAATGTATTCCTGCAAAGTCCTTACTGTCTAAAATCACATCCGTTATCATTCCAGAATTTCCGGTTACCATATTTATAACCCCATCAGGTAATCCGGCTTCTTTAAATAATTCCATAATAACCTGGGCAGAATAAACTTGGGAACGTGCAGGTTTCCAGATCACAACATTACCCATCATTGCAGGCGATGCCGGTAAATTTCCTGCGATAGAGGTAAAATTAAATGGAGTAATAGCATATACAAAACCTTCTAAAGGGCGGTATTCCATTCGATTCCAAATACCGGGACTTGAAATGGGCTGATTGCTATAAATTTCGGTCATAAATTCTACATTGAATCTAAAGAAATCTATCATCTCACATGCAGCATCAATTTCAGCTTGCATTACATTCTTAGACTGAGCGATCATAGTCGCCGCATTCATTTTTGCTCTATATGGGCCAGCTAATAATTCGGCTGCCTTTAAGAATATGGCAGCCCGATGTTCCCAAGAGGTCGATGCCCATGCTTTTCTGGCTTGTAACGCCTTTTCAATAGCCAATTCTATATGTTTTTTCTCGGCGGTATGATAGCAACCAACAGAATGCTTATGATCGTGAGGTGGATGAATAGTAACCGTTTTACCAGTTCTTAATTCCTGATCACCTATATAAAATGGAATGTCAACTTTATCGTTGTACATTTTTTTATACATAGCTAATAATTCTTTACGTTCCGGGCTATTGGGTGCATAAGCTTTTACCGGTTCGTTTACCGCTTTGGGTACATTATAAAATCCTGTTGCCATTTTGTTATGTTATTTTGTATTATTCGACTAATTTTGATGTGCAAAGTTAAGAAAATTGATACGATAAATAATGTGTACGGTAACTTATATTCCTTTAGGAAATAATGATTTTATATTAACCTCAAGCAGGGATGTTCCTTATAAAAGGGAAAGTGCTTCTAAGCCGGAAAAATATGTTGAGGAAGGGATTGACTTATGGTACCCAAAAGACGGTAGGGCCGGTGGTACCTGGATAGGCCTAAGCTCAAAAAAAAGGTTGATCTGTTTATTAAATGGGGCTTTTAAATATCATACTTCACGAAGTGATTATAAAAAGAGCAGGGGATTAATTGTAAAAGAACTATTGAGGGCCAATAACCTAAAAACAGCTTTGAAAAATATTGATTTGACAGGCATAGAAGAATTTACTTTAACGATTATTGACTGGGATGGGAAATTAGAATTGATAGAATTTGTCTGGGACGGAATAAATAAACACCTGAAATTAATGCCTCAAGAACCGCATATCTGGTCTTCTAGCACCTTGTATGATGAAAATGTTAAGCAACTAAGGAGAAATTGGTTTGCTGATTGGCAAAAACAGAAGGATTTTAGCCAGCATCATATTTTAAACTTCCACCATAATGCGGGTATTGGGGATCCCAATATCGATGTGCTTATGGATAGGAAATTAGGAGGTACCGTAAGTATATCATCAATAAAAAAACAAGAGAATTTGATTTCTTTTCATTATGAAGATGTTAAAGAACATAGTAAGTCAGAACTGATAATAGATAAAATTTAATTTAAATATAATCTTCACAGATTTTTTTAGCTAAAAAAATATGAACGCTAGTTTAAAATAGCAGGCACTGTAAGTTGAAAAGAAGGAATATAAACCCTGAAATTTTTAGTTGAAGTAAAGTTTATCATATTAAAAAAACCACGCATTGAACCAGTAGGTGAAGTTAAATTACAATATGAACTATAGGTATAAGTCTTCTTTGGAGGTAAAATAGGTTTCTTTCCAATAACACCTTCTCCTTCAACAATTTCCACATTATTAAGTGAGTCAAAAATTTTCCAATGACGGCTAATTAATTGTACAGAATCATTGCTTTGATTTTCTATGGTTATGCTATAACTAAATGAAAAATACATTCTATAATTCTGATAGGAGGTGCCTTCAAAATTAGTTTTTACAGAAATTTTAATTCCATTTGTTACTTGTTGAACCATAGAGTAATACAGTTATAGTTTAGGCTTACAAAGATATAAATTCTTTTGAAACTAGCTATTGTATGAAAAGTAGATGTAAAGACCTTTATTTAGTTGCGTAGGTTTTCAGAATTAGCATTGCCAAAACCAATAACCTGATCGTATCTGCTTCCAAATGGCCTAAAATAAACCAATACCGTATAATCATTTTCGGTCTGAATAAATGAACCCTCAATGGCACGGTTGTTTATTTTACCTTCAGAATTTGCAGTAACATACAAATAATTATAAAATCCTTGTTTTAATAACAATTTACAAGTATAGATCTTTAGACGCTCATCAAAAGACATTTTATTTTCATCGGTTAATTGCCATCCATTAAAATTTCCATAAACATAGATGTTATCTTGGCCTATGTTTTCAAAGGTTTCTAAGCTAAAGTGAACCCATGTATAATCGGCTTCGGTACTTGTTTCTCCACCATCAACACTTCTAATAACAAAATTCCCATTAATATCAGGGTAGAGCGTATAGGGCCTGTGCAATCGTTCTTCATCTAAATACAGGTAGGTGTCGAATAAATCATTAAGTGTAACCCTGGCGATATTGTTGTTGGCAGTTCTTATTTGTTTTGTATCGAAAAACAAGAATTCATTCCCTGCCCAAAACGATATGTTGTCTATATATTTATAAATTAGTTGTGAGCCTCTATAAAATTGAGGTTTCAGGTCTTTTATGACAGTATTCCAATCATTATTTTGATAAATGGCAACCTTTATTTCCTGCGATGGGTTATTGATAAGTAAGTTGGGGTGATTTACGGTAAACTGCAAACTATGTTTTGAATTTAACGAAGCAATATCTCTGCTTCTATGTACAGAAACACCAACATCCACTTGAGAGTCATACATAATAAATGGTCTTGAGAAAAGTACTTCATCGTAATTGTTTAATACAGAAATCACGTAATTACCACTTACTTTTATTTGGGTATTATCGTTGGGGATTTCTAATTTATAATAGGTATATGGTTGTAAGGTGTTAAAAGAATTCTCGAAATCCCTGATATAATCTGAGGCGTATCCATTAATATATTCTGTACTAATCAAACCCGAAGGCTGCCAATTATAATCATAGTGCTCGATCTTATAGGTGTATTCTTCTTGATCGTAACTTAGATCATCAAATTCTAATGTAAAGCCTTCTCCAAGTCTAATGATGGGCGCATAGTTGTTGGTTAATTTAGATCTTAGAACAATTGATTTTATGTTATCTGGCGGATTTTGAATTACATTGTTTTGAGAAATTCCTGTAAATACTATCAGTACGGAAAAAAATAATAAAGAAAAGTTAAATTTAAAATTGTGCATTTTAGTATTTTTGTTTTCAATAATCAAAAGCTATACCATAGTTTTAACGTAAATGTAATAAAACTAGGAATAGTTAAATGGATATTGTTATTTAGAATTATTATAAATAGCAATTAAGCATTATATTTACATATATTACATGATCAAAATCTTTAAATTTGCACCGTTTTTTAGACTATAAATTTAAATTTTAAATATGTCAACAGACATTCGTATTAAAAAGGGCTTAAACATAAAGCTCGTTGGCGAAGCAGAAAAAACCACTACAAAATTCTCAATAGGTAGTGTCTATGCCATAAAACCAGAAGATTTTCACAGTATTATTCCTAAGCTTATTGCAAGAGAGGGAACAGAAGTTAAAGCAGGTGAGCCTTTGTTTTATTCAAAAGCAGATGATCGAATTTTATTTCCTTCTCCAGTTAGTGGTGAGGTTATTGAAATTGTGCGCGGTGCCAAACGGAAAATTTTAGAGATAAAAATTTTAGCTGATAAAAAGCAGCAATATCGCGATTATGGTAAGAAAGATGTTAATAAAATGTCAGCTGATGAGGTCAAATCACATCTATTAAACGCTGGTTGTTGGCCATTTATCAAACAGCGTCCGTATGATATAATTGCAAAACCCGATCTGGCACCCAAGGCCATTTTTGTATCCGCTTATGCCAGCGCTCCTTTAGCAGCTGATTATGAGTATGTATTAAAGGGTAAAGAAGCTGAGCTGCAGGTAGCATTAACGGTTTTATCCAAATTAACTACCGGTAAGGTTCATGTTAGTGCAACCAGTGATTCACTTTTTGCAAAACTAAAAGATATCGAATTCCATAAAGTCTCAGGACCACATCCTGCAGGAAACGTCAGTACTCAAATCGCTAAGATAGATCCGATTAATAAAGGTGAAGTTGTTTGGGTGGTTTCACCACAAGATTTAGTAATTATTGGAGAATTATTATTGACAGGAAAATTTAATGCGCAAAGAATTATAGCCTTAACCGGTTCTCAATTTAATTCTCCTAAATATATTACCGCTTTGCCGGGAGCTCAAATAAAAGATATCGTTTCTGATAATTTAAAAAATGAAAATAATAGGATTATAAGTGGAAATGTATTGACGGGAAGTAAGGTTGAAGAAGAAGGTTTTTTTGGATATTATGACAACCAAATTACTGCGATTCCCGAAGGGGATGATTACGAATTTTTTGGCTGGACAATGCCGGTTTTTAATAAGTTATCGATCTCAAGAGCAATCACTTTTTCTTGGTTATTTCCAAATAAGAAATACGATTTAAATACCAATACCAACGGAGAACACAGAGCCTTTGTTGTAACTGGAAATTATGAAGAAGTTTTTCCTTTAGATATTTATCCAATGCAAATTTTAAAAGCTTGTCTATATCAGGATCTAGACGAAATGGAAGCTTTGGGAATGTACGAAGTTGCTCCTGAAGATTTTGCATTAACTGAATTCGTATGTGTTTCTAAACAACCACATCAAGAAATTATTAGAAAAGGTTTAGACTTAATGTTAAAAGAAATAGGATAAATTATGGGATTAAAAGAAGAATTACATAATATAAAAGGAAAAGTTGAAGGGACAAGGTGGCAAACTATGTTTGGTGCTATTCATACACTTTTTTACACTCCAAATGAAACAACACATTCAGGAGGACATTTAAGAGGAGCTGATGATTTAAAGCGTACAATGATGAATGTTGTATTGCCTTTAATTCCACTTTTTATTTTTGGAATGTTTAATGCTGGTTTTCAGCATAACGCAGCCATTAATGGTTTTCC
>CBDUPN010000123.1:0-5123 GCA_965369125.1 uncultured Aureibaculum sp.
TAGAAGATGTTGTGCTCGATGATGACTTTTTAGATACACGGTTGGACCTGTTTTACAAACAGGAAGAGTCTGGCTTTGACTGGCAGTTAAACGGAGGATTTAGATATCAAAAATATAATTGGTACGGATTACCAGAACAGATTAATTTTAATCAAAGTGTCATTAATGGCCTTAATGAAACACAAAAGTATACAGGTATTTATCTTGGTGGTAAGATCGATTATACAGACTCCTATTTTCAAGGAGGAACAGCGGAATTAAAACGTTTTTCTGATGATGAAGGCAGTTCAGAATCGCATATCCTTATACAGCCAAAAATAGAATTTCCGATAGCTTCAGAGTATATCAACGCCAATGCAAGGTTAGAATATGTAAGTGGTGATTTTTTTAGAGATTTTAACGGTACTGATAATATAGAGTATAGTTTTTTTACTGCCGGGTTTAATCCGAATTTTGAGGTTTTGAGAGATAACCTTACCATAAATCTTGGTGCTGATATTGTATACAGTACCGGTTCGGCAGAGGGAGAAGATAGTAAATTATATACCTATCCCAAAATAACAGCTTCTTACAAATTAATAGAAGAGGTTTTAACGGCCTATGCCGGTGTCGATGGAGGATTACATCAAAACACCTATGAAGGTTTTGTAAATGAAAACCCCTTTGTTTCACCTACGTTGAACATTAAAAGAACCGATGAACAATACAATGGATATGCCGGATTTAAAGGAAAATTGGCTTCGAATATTGGATACAACTTTAAAGCATCTTATAAAAGTGAAAGAGACAAGCCATTATTTAAACTCAACCCTTCAAAAACGGAAGGTACAATTGTAGTCGACAAAGGTTATGAAGCAGGAAATTCTTTTCAGGTGGTATATGATAATATTAAAACAATAAGTGCTTTTGGAGAGATCACGGTTGATTTTTCTAAAGAATTGAAATTTGGTGGTAATATAGAATTTAATACTTATAGTAATGATTCATTGGCAGAACCCTGGAACTTACCAATGTTAAAAGCCACTGCTTTTGCCAATTATAATCAGGATAAATGGTTTGCTGGTGCTAACTTATTTTTTGTAGGTGAACGCAAGGATGAATTTACATATGCCGTTCCAAATATTCAAACAGTTGATGAAATAGTAACCCTAGGTAATTATATAGATCTCAATGTAAACGGAGGCTATAAATTTACCGACAAGTTAACAGCATTTGCAAAGGTAAATAATGTGTTTAGCAGCAGTTATCAAAAATATGCCAATTTTAAAGTGCAAGGTTTACAGGTCTTTGGCGGACTAACCTATAAATTCGATTTTTGACAATATAATCATTATGAGCGGAGTTAAGTTTTTACTATTTCCCCCTTTTTTTACTTAACTCTTCTCATTTTGACATTTAACCATACATTTTTTCGTAATAAGCTTTATAAGCTCCTGAGGTTACATTGTTGAGCCATTGTTCGTTATCTAAATACCAGTCGATGGTTTTAGATAATCCTTCTTCGAAAGTTACCGACGGTTTCCATCCCAGTTCTTTATTTAATTTTGAAGCATCGATCGCATAGCGCCGGTCATGTCCCGCCCTGTCTTTAACATAGGTGATCAATTTTGCCGAATTTCCTTTTTCGCGGTTTAATTTTGCATCCATTTGTTCGCATAATAGATGAATGAGGTCGAGGTTGGTCCACTCATTAAAACCGCCAATATTATAGGTTTCATTTACCTTCCCTTTTTGGAAAATTAGATCTATTGCTGTAGCATGGTCTTCAACATAAAGCCAGTCTCGCGTATATTGACCATCACCATACACCGGTAATGATTTGTTGTTTTTGATATTATTTATAAATAATGGAATTAATTTTTCGGGAAATTGGTTGGCCCCATAATTATTGGAACAATTACTGATCACGAAGGGAAGCCCGTAGGTATTTCCATAAGCCCGCACAAAATGATCTGAAGCCGCTTTAGAAGCTGCATAAGGCGATTGAGGGTCATAAGGTGTGGTTTCAAGGAACAGCCCTGTTTTACCTAAGGAACCGTATACTTCATCGGTCGAAACATGATAGAATAATTTATTTTCAAAATTGCCCTTACAACTATCGCGAAATGCATTCAAAAGGTTTGCAGTCCCCAGCACATTGGTCTCTATAAATGCATTGGGATGTGTGATCGATCTGTCTACATGGCTTTCTGCAGCTAAATGAATTACTGCATCAAATTGATGTTTTTTGAATAACGAATTGATAAAATCAATGTCCTTAATATCTCCCTTAACAAAGCTATAATTTTTTGCTGATGAGATATCGTTGATATTCTCAAGATTACCAGCATAGGTAAGGGCATCTAAATTAAAAATGTTATAATCTGGGTATTTTTTAACAAATAACCGTACGACATGTGAACCAATAAAACCGGCACCTCCGGTAATTAATATCTTTTTCATTTTATATAATTAATGATTGTTGCCATTTCCAGGCCGAGGCTAGCGCTTCTTCTAAGCTAAGTTCCGCTTTCCATTTCAATTCTTTATTAGCAAATGAAGTGTCTGCATAAGCCTCTATGATATCGCCTTCCCGCCGGCCAACAATTTTATAGTTTAACTTTTGTTTCGTTACTTTTTCAAATGTTTTAATAACCTCCAGAACAGAACTGCCTTTGCCCGTACCGATATTGAAAACCTCAAAAGCAGCCTTGTTCTTATTTTCTATTAATCGCTTCAGGGCGACTATATGCGCCTTTGCAAGATCTACTACATGGATATAATCGCGTATGGCGGTACCATCGGGGGTAGGATAATCGCCTCCAAAAACAGAAAGCTCTTTTCTAATACCTGCCGCTGTCTGTGTTAAATAAGGGATTAGATTTTGCGGAATGCCAATAGGTAATTCACCAATTTTAGCACTCTTATGCGCGCCTATGGGATTAAAATAGCGCAGGGCAATGGCCTTAAGGCTAGAAACTTTGCTAGTGTCTGAAGTAATTTCTTCACCCATTTGCTTGGTATTCCCGTAAGGGGATTCAGCAGGTTTAAATGGAGCACTTTCTGTAATGGGCATCTTATCTGCCTGGCCATAAACGGTACAAGACGAACTAAAAATAAAATTAGAGACCTTGTTGGATTCCATTTCTTCCAGCAAATAGATCAGAGATGAAATATTATTATGATAATATAATAATGGTTTTTCAACACTTTCACCCACGGCCTTAGAGGCAGCAAAGTGAATCACACCCTCAATATTTTTATGATCATTAAAGAATTTCTTAAGGGCTTGTTGATCTTTTAGATCAATTTTTTCAAAAACCGGTTGCTTACCTGTGATAGATTTAATTTTTCCTAAAACATGTTTAGATGAATTTGAAAGGTCGTCTATAATAATGACCTCAAAGCCTTCATTTTGTAATTCTACAACGGTATGGGAACCAATAAAACCGAGTCCACCTGTAACTAAAATCTTTTTCAAAGCTATATATTAGGGTTCACAATTGCTCTTCCTACCGATTCATAATGAAAACCACTGTTTTCCATCACTTCAAGATCAAAAATGTTTCTTCCGTCAAAAATGACAGGATTTTTCATTAATGATTTCATTTTATCAAAATTAGGAGATGTAAATTCACTCCATTCGGTACAAATTAAAAGGCTATCAACATCTTGTAATATTTCATAAGCGTTTTTACCATAAGTAATTTTATCGCCATAGAGCTTTTTTATATTCGCCAT
Source organism: uncultured Aureibaculum sp. (assembly GCA_965369125.1). Taxonomy (GTDB): domain Bacteria; phylum Bacteroidota; class Bacteroidia; order Flavobacteriales; family Flavobacteriaceae; genus Aureibaculum. The sequence goes on from CBDUPN010000123.1 coordinate 3,721, forward strand.
GGCTTCAGGGTCATAGGCAGAGATCTTTGCATCTTTTAACAGTAATTCATTGATCACATGTATCGCAGGCGCTTCTCTAACATCATCGGTATTTGGTTTGAAGGACAATCCCCATACCGCAATTTTTTTTCCAGAAATATTCTCATCGAAATAACGCAACACTTTTGGTACCAATGATTTCTTTTGTTTGTCATTTACCTTGAGTACCGATTTTAAAATCTTAAAATCATAACTTACATCATCACTCGATTTCACCAAGGCATTCACATCTTTAGGAAAGCAGGATCCTCCGTAACCGATTCCCGGAAACAAGAACCTGTTACCAATTCTGGCATCAGAGCCCATACCAATTCTTACCAGATCTACATCAGCTCCAATTTTTTCACAGAGATTAGCTACTTCATTCATAAAAGTGATCTTGGTTGCCAGAAAGGTATTGGAAGCATATTTTGTAAGTTCAGAAGAACGTTCGTCCATAAAAATGATAGGCCTTTTTACATTGATAAAAGGCTTGTATAATTTTGAAAGGATCTCTTTTGCTTTGGCACTAGAAGACCCGATAATGATGCGTTGCGGTTCCATAAAATCTTTAACGGCATAGCCTTCACGTAAGAATTCAGGATTCGAGACAACATCGAATTCAATATTTGTATGTGTGGCAATAATTTCTTTAACCTTATCGGAGGTTCCGACAGGCACTGTGCTTTTATTGACAATAATTTTATAATTGTCTATAATTTTTCCTAACTCATGGGCAACGTTTTCTACATAAGACATATCTGCAGCGCCATCACCGTCCTGTGGAGTAGGTAAGGCTAAAAATATGATCGTCGAATCTTTAATGGCCGATTTCAAATCGGTTGTAAAATGCAACCTGTCACCTGTGATATTTCTTAGAAATAGCTCTTCTAAGTTAGGCTCATAGATAGGTACTTTTCCCTTTTGCATTAGCCGAACTTTTTCTTTATCTATATCGACACAGGTAACATAATTACCCATATCAGCAAGACAAGTTCCGGTCACCAAACCAACGTAACCAGTACCTATTACGGTAATATTCATAGTTATTTATTTACAAAGTTCAATACAGTTTGTGTAATAAATTGTATTTGATCATCAGTTAATTCAGTATGCATTGGTAAAGAAATAACTTCCTTAACCAATTGATTGGTTACCGTAAAATCATTTTCATTGTAACGCGGGTCTCTATATGCTTTTTGGTTATGTAAAGGAATCGGGTAGTATATTCCACATGGAATTCCTTTTTCATTTAAATGTTTCGCGAGGGCATCCCTGTCAATATTTTTAATTTTCAGTGTATATTGATGAAAAACATGACAGTCGCAATCCATGCATAGTTCACCGCAATTTCTTGATATTTTTGGGGTAATGATATTTTTATG
>CBDUPN010000124.1:0-5025 GCA_965369125.1 uncultured Aureibaculum sp.
GAATAAATGGATTTAAAATAGTGATAAACTAATGGATTTTATTTTAGGAATTATTGTTGGGACACTTTTTTTAGGAATTATAGTGCTCATTTATCGAAATTGGTTTACGAAGCATAAAACTGAAGAGCAATCTGTAGTACTTCTAGAAAAAATACGAAATGTTTCCAAAATGGTTACAGTGGAAGGAGATTTCTCAGAAATCATGCATTTTGAAGACGTTAAAGATGTTTTTTTAACGCTGGTAACCAGTAAAAAGAAGGCCATAGTAATGGCAAACGCCAAGGTGCTGATCGGTTTTGATATGAAAAAAATTAAGCTGCAATCTAATAATGATAAAAAGATATTAGTTTTAGAATATTTCCCTGAACCCGAAGTGTTGAGCATTGAAACAGATATACAATACTATGACGTCAATCATGGTTATTTTAATAAATTTTCGGCGCATGACCTAAGTGAGCTCAATAAAAAGGTAAAACAAAATATCGAAGATAAAATACCGGATAGTGAATTGCTTTTTATGGCTAAAAATAAAGCATTGGAAACAATTAGAATGATAGAACAAATGGTGAGTACATTTGGTTGGCATTTAGATTATAGAAGCATTGAAATTAAAAATGTACATTCATTAGACGAAAATAAATCCGATAAGGTCTCATAATGTAACCTTATATATACAAGAGGCGTCTCATATAGAAATGAATCAAGCCAAAGATCAATTTCATATCGATAAAGTGTTACTTGGTGATACTTCTTCTTTTAGCTATCTAGTGGATAGTTATAAGGATATGGCGTATACCATTGCATTAAAAATTGTTAGAAATCATGAAGATGCAGAAGAAGTTGCACAGGATAGTTTTGTAAAGGCTTTTCAGCAATTAAGTACTTTTAAGGGTATATCTAAATTTTCGACCTGGCTTTATACGATCGTTTATAGAACTGCCATTTCGAAAATTAGAAAAAAGAAATTGGAAGTAACCGCTATTGATGAATATGTTATTGAAAATCATTCGATAGATTTTTCTTTTCCACAGTTGGATCTCTTAAAAGAAGAAGAACAAAAATTATATGTTAAGCATGCCATTAATTCTTTACAGGAATTGGATGCTTTATTGATCACCTTATTCTATTTAAATGAGAATACCTATGATGAGATCATTGAAATAACAGGATTAACCAAAACAAATATTAAAGTAAGATTATTCAGAGCCCGAAAAAAATTATTTGATGAACTTTCAAAAGTTTTAAAAAGCGAATTAAACACCATCATTTAATGTCAAAAAAAGACAAACATAATATCAAAAAAATACTTAGAAAGGCAGATTTAAATACGCCTTCTGATCTTTTTACAGATTCTGTAATGTCGAAAGTAAATGCTATACCTGAAACTAATACTCTTTCTGACCCCAAGTTAACTGCAATATTAAGTAAGAGCGTTTTAGAAAACCCCGGGAGTGATTTTTCAACAAAAGTTATGGCCCGGATAAATGCGCTGGAAACAGCAACTTATTCGCCATTGATAACTAAAAAAGGCTGGACTATAATAATTTTTATGTTTTTAAGCCTGATCATCTATGTTACATTTTCGCAACCTGCAGAAAATACCAGCAATAGCTTTATGGCTAAATACACTTCCCTTACCAACAATTTTATATCGAATTTCAGTAATACCATTGCTTTCGATGCTCAAATTGCTTCAATATTGATGATTAGCGTGTTAAGTTTAGTTTCTTTATTGCTCATCGATTCATATTTAAGGCTAAAAAAGGTGTTTTAAAATTCATATAAATATATTAAGCTAATAATCAGTTATTTAACAGCTTAACTTAGTTATTTAAGCTACACTTAATTTTATAAATTAACCAGAATAAACAATTATTCGTAAATTTGCCTTCCAAACTTTGATCTTCAACCCCTATTTTAAAGGTTAAGCCTTTGAAAATGAGAAGATTTAAAATATGTTTTTAAAACAAATTGTTCGAAGATTGATTGTAAAATCAGCTTATAATTACATGCTATGAATAGAAATTATAAAAAAATATACTTTTTTCTAAGGGTATGATATCACTATAATTCGAAAGTGACTTAAACAATCCTATTGTGTCCTAATACAAAAAATCTATGATAAGAAATTACTCCCCTAAAACTTTTTATAGCTTCAAAAAACAGGTATTTACCTTTATTTTGGTGCTGTTGATATGTCTAACTTCGAGTTATAAAGCAAAAGCACAAAATTCTGACCTTAGCTTAACTAAGACAGTTAGTAATAATACTCCATTTATTGGAGACCGTGTTATTTTTACATTAACCCTAACAAATAATGGTCCTGATATCGTTAATGGAATTTCGGTAAGAGATTTTATCCCCAGTGGTTATGGAGGCCTTACTAATATTAGTGATGGTGGTGCTACCTTGGGAAATATTGTAAATTGGAGTGGACTCACTGTGCGTCCGGGTAGAAGTATAAGATTAACAGTAAATGCCCTTGTATTACCAGATGGCGATTATGATAATAGAGCTGAGATCACGGCTGCAAATAATACCGATCCCGATAGTGATCCATCTTCGAGCTTTGATGACGACGATTTAAATGATGGTCTCCCAGATGATGATGAAACCGATTATGTTATTGTTACTCCCATTTTTAGATCTGATCTTAGTTTAACCAAAGTAGTAGATAATACCACTCCAAAGGTGGGCGAAGAAATAACTTTTTCTCTTACATTGCGAAATGATGGGCCGGATATTGCTCGCGGAATCACTGTTGAAGACATCATGCAAGATGGATTTGCTAATTATACCAACATTAATAATGGCGGTACAGTAAGTGGTAATGCTATCTCTTGGACTAATTTAGTCCTGACTTCCGGACAGGAATTAACCTTAACCATCACTGCAGAAGTGTTAACAACCGGTACTTATACCAATCAAGCCGAAATAACAGCTTCCAGAAGTATTGATCTGGATAGCAACCCTAATGAAAGTTTCGATATAGACGATTTAAATGATGGAATTGCAGATGATGATGAAACTGAACTTGTGGTAATAAACCCAACGGCTGTTTCTGATCTTAGCTTAGAAAAAAGCTATATAAGTTTAGATCCTAATCCCGAGAATTCCAGGCCCCATAAAGGTACCCAAGTGGTATTTACTTTAGTAGTAAGTAATGATGGGCCTAGCGATGCTATGAATGTTACCGTTAGTGACCTATTACCACAAGGGTTTATATATGTATCAGATGATTCTTTTGGTGATTATAGTCCGTCGACTGGAATTTGGAATATTGGTGATCTAAGTAATGGCAGTTCAGTGAACGTGAATATCACAACTGTGATTAGTATGACAGAACCATATACGAATGTAGCTGAGATCATAACTTCAGACAGTTTCGATCCTGATTCTACGGTTAACAATAATGATGCGACCGAAGATGATCAAGCCAGTGTTACCCTTGATCCGGTAGGTTTATTAATCCCTGAAGGATTTTCACCAAATGGAGATACGATTAACGATACATTCGAAATACCCGGTTTGGGTTATTTGTTTCCTGATTTTAAAATGGAAATCTTTAACCGTTACGGAAATAAGGTTTTCGACTATAATAATGAAAATAGAACCGAACCCAAATGGTGGGATGGTTTTTCCAGTGGAAGATTAACGGTGGGGGGTAATAATCCGGTACCTACAGGTACTTATTACTATGTCTTATATTTTAATCAAGACAATTTAGACCCTATAACTGATTGGATATATCTTAACAGATAAAAAATTGCTACATGAAAAAAATTATACTCATACTAATATTAATTTCATCAATATGTATTCAGGTGAACTACGGGCAGCAAGACCCGCATTACACGCAATACATGTATAATATGAATGTTATTAACCCTGCATATGCTGGTTCGAGAGAAACCCTAAGTATAGGAATATTGGGAAGATCCCAATGGGTTGGTTTGAATGGTGCTCCGAAAACATTGACTTTTTCTGCACATGCCCCTTTTAGCCAAAGTGTTGGTGTAGGATTTTCGGCTATTGCTGATGAAAATGGACCGGTTAAAGAACAAAATTTATATGCAGATTTTTCCTATACTTTACAGACTTCTGAAGAAGGCAGATTGGCCTTTGGTTTAAAGGGAGGTATTACCTTAAAAGATATAGGCCTGTTCTCCTTAACAACAGTAGAAACGAGTGACCCTGCATTTAACGATAATGTAAATTCTACCAATCCAAATTTTGGCGCGGGTGCTTTTTACTATACCGACAAGTTCTATATAGGTCTATCGATACCAAATATTTTGGAAGTTGCACATTTAAAAACCGAAAATGGTAAAATAACAGATGTATCAGAAAAAATGCATTATTTTATTACAGGAGGTTATGTTTTTGATCTAACAAGCGCGCTAAAGTTTAAGCCTTCTACAATGATCAAAGCTGTTTCTGGTGCACCAATATCAATGGATCTGTCAGCGAATTTTTTATTTAATAAAAAGTTAGAATTGGGTGCAAGTTATCGCCTGGATGATTCAGTTAGTGGATTGATAACTTTTCAAATTGCTAGAGGATTTAGAATAGGCTATGCCTACGACTATACAACATCAAATTTAGGTGAATTTAACGATGGTTCTCATGAGGCATTTTTGTTATGGGATATTTTTGATACCGACAAAGACATAAAATCACCAAGATTTTTCTAATTTAAAAAATAGAGATCATGAAAAAAATTATTATTCTAAGTTTATTGCTATGTGCTTCGTATATGGGAGCACAGTCAACGGCCGGAAAACATAGTATCAAATTATTAGATATAAATACCAAGCAGGCAGAATTCGGTGTTGGACTATTGGCAAACGATAAAATAGTTTTTGCCGCACCAAGTGAAAAGGTAACGATTATAAAGCGCGTATGGAGCGAGAATGATCAACCTTATTTAGATCTTTATGTTGGTGATATTGATAGTACCGGTCAGATAATTAATAAAAAAAGCTTGACAGGTGAGGTTAATAGAAGGCTTCATGAGGCTATGGT
>CBDUPN010000125.1:0-5024 GCA_965369125.1 uncultured Aureibaculum sp.
AATTAATAACAATAAAATTTTAATAAATGAAACTCATTAGTCTAATTATAGTTCTAGGTGCTAGCCTTGCAACATATTCGCAAAGCACCCTAACAGGTAAAATAACCGATATAAATAATAACCCTTTAGTTGGTGTGGATGTCTATGCACCGAATCTTCATAGAGGCACCACTACAGATGAAAATGGTGCTTATATTTTAAAAAACTTACCCAGTGGTAAAATCAATATAGTATTTTCTTTTCTTGGCTTCAAGTCAGTGGTAAAATCAATTGAATTCGATAAAAACGAAATTGAACTGAACGTAAATTTAGAAGAATCTGTTTTCAATATGGATGAAATAATCATCTCTACTCCTTTTAATAAATTGCAGAGTGAAAATGTGATGAAGGTCGAACATAAAACCATCGAAAATCTTAAAAGGCAAGGCTCATTTTCTTTAATCGACGGTATTTCATCCATAGCAGGGGTATCAAATGTCTCGACCGGAATGAGCATTGGAAAACCAGTGATCAGGGGGTTAAGCGGTAATAGGGTCTTAGTATACACTCAAGGTGTCCGTCTAGAGAATCAACAATTTGGTGACGAGCATGGCCTGGGTCTAAACGATAGCGGCATAGAAAGTGTTGAAGTGATTAAAGGACCTGCATCATTATTATATGGTAGCGACGCACTGGGTGGGGTATTATATTTTAATCCTGAAAAATATGCCAATCCCGGGCAAATAGTTTCCAGCATAAGCAATCAGTATTTTTCGAATACCTTAGGTACTAGTTCCATATATAATTTTAAAACTTCTGCCGATCATTTAAAGTTCTTAACAAGCATAGCCTACGATTCACATAGTGACTATAAAATTCCTGATGGCAATCGCGTTACGAATGCTCGTTTTAATGAGTTCGATCTTAAATCTGGAATAGGTTATGACAGTGAATTTTTTTCAACAGACGTTCGTTTTAATTTTAATACAACAAAGATTGGTGTTTCAGAAGAAATAGGAGAACAATCTACCAGTATATCATTAGACTTGCCTTTTCAACGGATTGATAATTATATTGTAAGTGCCCATAATCATATATATTTTAGAAATTCAAAACTAGATGTCGATGTTGGTTACGTTGCAAATAATAGGAGGGAATTTGAAGAGAACAAAATAGATGCCGATCTGCATATGAAATTAAAAACATTAACCTATGATCTAAAATATCACTTACCCAAATTCAAAAGTTTTGAAAGTATCATTGGCATACAAGGTTTAACTCAAAGCAATGATAATTTCGGTGAAGAAATATTAATTCCAAATGCAAAGATAAACGATCTTGGAGGTTTTATAACCGGGTCTTACGACTGGAAAGACAATACCATACAGGGTGGCCTGCGATTTGATACCAGAAACATTGATACGGAAGAACATATCATCATGCATGATGATGAAATACATACGATAAATGCGATAGATAAATCATTTCAAAGCATGACGGCTTCTTTAGGTTATAAGACAAAATTATTTAATGAAATAGATGTAAGGCTTAATTTCGCGACGGGATATAGGGCGCCAAATTTGGCCGAACTTACTTCCAATGGTGTACATCATGGTACGAATCGTTACGAAATAGGCACTGAAGATCTGGAGAATGAGCAAAACTATCAAATTGATGTCTCACTCGAATATTATAACGAACATATTGAATTCTTTACGAACGTGTTTTATAATGATATAAAAGATTATATTTTTTTGTCACCTACTAATGAGATCATCGATGAAACAAATGTGTTTATTTATACACAGGATAACGCCAAACTCTATGGTGGTGAATTTGGATTTCACTTGCATCCACATCCACTGGATTGGTTGCATTTAGAAAGTAGTTTTGAAATCGTTATTGGAACTCAGGAAAATGGAGATCATTTACCATTAATCCCTGCTAAGGAACTTAATAATACATTAAGAACGGATTTTACAATTGCTCAATGGTTACAAAAAGGTTATGCATCGGTTAAGTTAGAGAGTGTTTTCGATCAAAATAAAATTAGTGATTTTGAAACAATGAGTCCGGGTTATCACTTGTTACATTTTGGTCTAGGCGGTGAGATAGAGATTCATAATACTTCATTTGAATTGAACTTTAATGTTAACAACCTTCTTGATACATCTTATATTTCGCATTTGTCGAGACTAAAAAGTGAGGGAATCCCAAATATTGGGCGAAATATTATAATAGGATTGAAATTTGATATTTAAACAGTTTACAGTCACTATTTTAGAATTAAAATAAATCACATAAAACTCCCATTAAACGCTTATATTAAGCCTAACCTTTTGAAAAAGAATAAAATATATGTGTAAAAGTCAACTTTTATCAATTTAAAAGATTATCTTCGCGCTTTATTAATATTTAATTTTAAACAATGAGTAAAGGAACAGTAAAATTCTTCAACGATGCCAAAGGATTTGGATTCATTAGTGAAGAAGGTTCGAACAAAGAACATTTTGTACACATTTCTGGATTAATCGACGAGATTCGTGAAGGTGATGAAGTAGAATTCGATTTACAGGAAGGTAAAAAAGGATTGAACGCAGTAAATGTAAAAGTTATATAATTATATACTATTTAACGTTTTGTACTATGAAAGCCTATCAAAATTGATAGGCTTTTTTCATGCCCTATTTTGTTGATTTTAGTTGTAAGGAGAAAAATTGCACTACTTATGGGCCTTTCCTAGCACGGCCATCATTACCTTGCTTTTAGCGACTGTTTCTTCCCATTCTTTTTCTTCTATACTCTCTAGTGTTATACCACCTCCTATATATAAGTTTATTTGATCATCTTCCACTTGCATACATCTTAAGTTTACATATAAATTGGAAGAATCATTGATATTTAATTCTCCTAAAAAACCCGTGTAAAATGACCGGTCGTAACCTTCATTAGCCAAGATAAATTCCTTAGAACTACTTTTAGGCACACCACAAACTGCCGGTGTTGGATGTAATTCTTTTAATAACGTTGTTAGTCTAAGTTGATCAGATAATTTTCCTGAAATTGTTGTACATAAATGAACAATATTACCTGCTCTAATGGTTCTTGGTTTTGAAACCACAGTTACACTCGAAGTGTCTTTAAATTTTTCAAGTATAAAATCGGTTACGAATTGCTGTTCTGCTCTTTCTTTTTGTAACCAAGTTACATCCAGACTTCCTTCATATTCCTGTGTTCCGGCTAATGCTACAGTAGAAAATTCATCTTTATCAACCTTTAACAAAGTCTCGGGCGAAGCTCCTAACCACAGTCCGATTTTGGGGTGAAACCAAATATAAACCATAGCATTTTCATATAGTTTCAATAATTTTTTAAATATATCTACCGGCTTAATATTAGCATAGTTAAAGCTCATTTTTCTTGACAATACAACCTTTTTACAATCTGATTCATGTAAAAATTTAATCCCCTTTTGCACTAATTGCATATACATTTCTTTCTCTCTTAATGATTCCTTATCAAATTTTCCATCAACAAGAATTTTTGGAAAAGAAACCTCCGATAATTTAGTTTCATAAATCTCTGACGCAGTGCTAGGAATTAAAATTGACTTTTTTTTATCATCGAAAGGTGCAAATATGAATCCGGAGTCCTCAAAATTTTCTCTGTAATGCAAGGTGTCATCTAATTGAAAATAACCTTTAATTACGTTTGAATTAGGATAATTATAAGCAACAAAAGGTCTTTTTGCCGTTAAGGATGCATTGAGCTTATTAAAAAAAATTGTAGTATCTAATTTCAAAATTCAAGTCTTTAGTCTAAGGTCAATAATATTTCGTTCTTAATCAGATCAAAATCAGACCAAATCAATTCATGACCGCTACCCTGGATCTTAACCATTTTAAAATCTTTATTCCGAAACTTATACTCCAAAATTAATGAATTTTCGTATGGGACAATCCAATCTTTATCTCCTTGTATATTAACAACAGGAGATTTGCTAAAAGTCCAAAGCGTGTCATACTTTGGAAGATCAGTTAGATGTGCATATTTTTCCTTTGCGGCCGCTTGAACACTTTTAGGGATCAAAGGTCTGGTAATCGGCCATTTATATAAATTCAGTGTCCAGAACATAGGTTCTAAATCGGCACTAATAGCACTAGCCAAAGAAACCTTGAATTTATAATTTTTAGGTGAGGCTAAAACTATCGTACCTCCATAGGAATAACCAATTAGCACAATTTTATCTGACGGAATGTTTTTACTGACATCATGTAAGATCTCAAGTTCAGAATTAATGGAACCTTGCACATTTCCTGCGTTCATTAGTCCATAACCAACCCGCTCGTAACCTAAAATATTTGCCTTACTGTTTAACAGTGAATCTTTAAAGTACCTTGCAAAGTCTAGTGGCGATCCGGGAGAACCATGTACAAATACCAAGGTAGGTAAGGTTGTATCGATCACCTTTTGCATCGTTACAACGCGATACTCAAAGTTCTTGTACTTATTATAACTTATAAATGGCTTATGATAAGCATTATCTAATTTTTCCAAAACCTTATCATCAGATTTAGGCTTTAGCATTAAATGCGCTGCTATTAGGGTTCCTAAAATTAGTAATGAAATAATAATGATTACTACTTTAAGAATTTTCTTCAACCTGCGCATTAAGATATTTATTTTTTGGTCAATACGATGATTGTTAGCTTGCAAATTGACACCAATCTATCTTCTTCATCCACCACTTTTATTTCCCATAAATGTGTAGTTCTTCCCTTGTGGATAGGTTTTGCAATACCCCTGATAATGCCAGACTTAACGCTTCGTATATGATTTGCCGTTATTTCAAGACCCCTAATTTCTTGTTGATCACGATCGATGGACAAATGGGCTGCAGAACTGCCTACACTTTCGGCCAAAGCTACGGTGGCACCCCCATGTAAAATTCCGGCAGGTTGATGCACTTTAAAATTCACAGGCATTGACGCAACTAAATAGTCATCTCCTACATCTGTATAAGTGATACCCAAGGTTTCCATCAA
>CBDUPN010000126.1:0-4903 GCA_965369125.1 uncultured Aureibaculum sp.
CAACGCGTCCTTTTGATAGTCTTCCCTATAATTACTTAAATCTTGTTCCATTAAGATATTATTTGCTTATTATTCGAAGATCTTCTCACTAAAAATAACCCTATAAAAGTAATCAATCCGTTAAGAGCTAACAATTCGAATCCAAAAATATAACCGCCTAACCAACTAACCGAATTCTTATTAATAAGAAATGTTAATGCAACCGATACAATGGCAATGAGCCAGACATAACGATCTTTTATCTTAAATTTAGTAAATATACCAAAGGCAAAGAGACCTAAGAGGGGTCCATAAGTATAAGAAGCCACCTGTAATAAACTACTTATTACATTATCCTCAAGAACATATTTGAAAATAATAATTACTATGATCAATAAAATACTCATGCCAATATGCACTTTTTTACGAATACCTTTTTGTAAATTTTTTTCCTTCTTTTCAATATTCAAAAAATCAATGCAAAATGAAGTAGTCAAAGACGTCAGTGCGCTATCGGCACTACTATAGGCCGCGGCAATTAAACCTAAAATGAAAATAACGCCAATACCAATTCCCAGACCACTGTTAAGTGCAACTTCGGGAAAAAGCAAATCTGTTTTTATCTGGCCATCTACAACCGGGGTTGCAATTCCGAATTTGCCCGCATAAATGAATAAAAGGGCACCTAATAAAATAAATACGAAAGTAACGATCAACAGCACAAAGCTAAATGAGATCATATTTTTCTGAGCTTCTTTCAGATTTTTACAGGTGAGGTTTTTTTGCATCATATCCTGATCAAGTCCTGTCATACAGATGGTTATGAACATTCCGCCGATAAAAGATTTAACAAAATGATTGCCATCTAAAAAATCATCAAAAAAGAAAACTTTACTATAACTCTTTAATTCTTCCGATGCTATGAATTCACTAAAACTCCAACCAATATGTTCATTGATATAATATATGGCAGCAAATGAAGCCGCAATCATAAATAATGTTTGTAAAGTATCGGTCCAAACAATGGTTTTAATACCTGCCCTAAAAGTATATATCCAAATCAAAAGAATAGAAATTACCACAGTTATTTCGAAGGGTACGCCCCAACTATCAAAAACAAAATACTGCAATACAGATGCTACTAAAAACAGCCTAAAGGATGCTCCTAAAACTCTTGATATAAAGAAAAAAGTAGCTCCTGTTTTATAGCTTACTATACCAAAGCGGTCGTCTAAATATTGATAAATAGAAGTTACGTTTAACCTATAATAAACGGGCATAAGCACATAAGCCACAATAAAATACCCTACAACATAACCCAATACAATCTGCATATAACTAAATTGCGTGGCTTCTACCCATCCCGGAACTGATATAAAGGTCACACCTGATAGTGATGCCCCAACCATTCCAAAAGCGACCACATACCAAGGAGACTTGCGTTCTGCCTTAAAAAAGACTTCATTGCTATCATCCTTACCTGTAAAATAAGAAATGAGTATTAATACTCCGAAATAGATCAAGATGAGCAATAAGATATGTAGTGGCTGCATAAAAAATTTATAACGGCTGCAAATTACAAAAAATCAATTAGGCATAATTTAAAAATGATAAATGTTAATTACATTTGCTAGATGAATTTTTCTTCGAAATTATTAGAGAATGCGGTTAGTGAAGTTTCTCAATTACCGGGTATAGGCAAAAGAACCGCCTTGCGTTTGGTGTTACATCTATTAAAACAGCCAAAAGAGCGTACTACTTATTTAACTTCTGCCTTAGAGAATTTAAAAGAGCATATAAAACTATGTGAAAAATGCCATAATATTTCTGATATGGAGATATGTGAAATTTGCGCCAATAAAAATAGAGATGAACAGTTAATTTGTGTTGTTGAAGATATTAGAGACGTAATGGCAATAGAAAGCACTTCTCAATTTAGAGGATTATATCATGTGCTTGGCGGAAAGATCTCTCCGATTGAAGGGATAGGACCGCAGAATTTAACTATCGAGAGTTTAGTAAAGAAAGTTAAGCAAGGAATGATAAAAGAACTTATTTTTGCTTTGAGTCCCACCATGGAAGGTGATACTACCAATTTTTATATTTACAGGCAGATCGAAGATGTCGATATAAAGGTGTCGACCATATCACGTGGTATATCTATTGGTGATGAGCTAGAATATACAGATGAGGTAACTTTAGGCAGAAGTATTTTAAATAGAATTCCGTTTGAGAATTCATTAAAAAACTCATAAATTCTTTAGACAGGTCAGTTATTTCTCAATTCTGATCCGCACATCCACCGCTATAATATCTTTTTCTGACGCCATAAGCGGATTTATATCTAATTCGGCAATTTCCGGGGCCATAGATAATAGATCTGAAATTTTTACAATTATTTCTGCGAACCTTTTGATATTGATTCCTTTTTGTCCTCTTACCCCTTTTAAAATAGGATACGCCTTTAAACCGGAGATCATTTTAATAGCTTCTTCCTCAATAATAGGCACCATGGAGGCATTTACGTCTTTTAATACTTCGACAAAAATTCCGCCAAGTCCGCATAATACCACATGAGGAAAATTGCCCTCTTTTTTCGCTCCAATGAAAATTTCCATCCCTTTCATCATCGGTTGAATCAAAACTGATTTAGCATCCTTAATTTGCATCAATCTCTCAAAGCTGTTATTCAATTCTTGGCCGTTGGCAATATTTAATATTACACCACCGACATCTGATTTGTGCAAAGGGCCCACAACCTTTTGTACAACAGGATATTCCAATGATTTTGATATAGTACGAAGCTCGTCTTTATTCTTTGCGCTATATTGTTTTACAAATTTTACACCAACATGCGCTAACAATTTAATGGCCTTTTCTGAAGGCATGTAACCGTTGGGTAGTTCGTCGATTATTTTTCGTATGTCTTTCTGAGAACTAACTTTTGGGTCTTTAGTAATATGCGTTGTTACAGTATGATTATACACCTTTGTCAAGGCACTTCCAAATAATACCTCATCGTTAAATACTATATTTTCTTTTCTTAAGAATTCATTTATTTCATCTTTTACATTTACTACAGATGGCAAAATAGCATATATCGGCTTTTTTGATGTTCTAATTCTCTGGTCTAAGACCTCATAAGCGTCATATACAGATGTCAATCCCGGACTCCCGAAAATTACGGCCATAGCATCGATCTCATCAAATTTATTTTCACAATAATCTATGATGATATCCAACTGTTCGGCCGTGCCTGTTGCTAAAAAATCTATGGGGTTTGTTATGGATGATCCGTCGAATAATTCATTTAATAAGGCATCACTATGAGGTCCATCAAGTCTTGGGATCTTTAACCCATTTTTTGATAATATATCAGTAAGCATTACTGCCGGTCCGCCGGCATGCGTTATAATGGCGATATTTTTTCCTTTGGATTCTTTTTGTAAAAGTATTCCTGCTACAGTAATGAGTTCGTTTCTTCCGTAACAACGAATAATACCGGCTTTTTTAAATAAGGTATCTACAAAAACATCCGAATTTGCGATAGCACCGGTATGGGAAGAAGCTGCCCTGTTACCTGCTTCTGAGCTACCGGCCTTAATGGCAGCTATTTTGCAGCCTTTATTAATGAGCGAAGCTGTATGTTTTAAAAATTTAAAAGGATCTTTTATACTTTCAATATAAAGAAGTTTCACTTTCGAACTTTTAGCCTTTTCAAATGTCTGATCGAAATATTCTAATAGTTCTTCGACACCAATTTGTGCGCTGTTTCCAACAGTATAGACACTGGAAAATGTAAGACCCATACTTTCGGCAGCCTCCATAATAAATACTGCCGTAGCTCCGGAACCGGAGATAAAATCTACGCCATGATCATGTAATTTAGGTATAGGGGTTGTAAAAACCCCCGTGTAATATTTATTTATCAAACCAATATTATTAGGGCCTAATAAACTCCCGCCTGCTTTATTAATTAACGCAACAATTTCCCGCTCCAGTTTTGCGCCATTTTTGTCTTTTTCGCTAAATCCCGCAGAAAAAATAATAAAACCTTTGGTATCTTTTTCTTGGGTGAGGACCCTTACTGATTCTAAAATATATTTTGCAGCAATGGCAATAATGGCCACATCTGTCTTTGGAATTTCATTAATGTTTTTATAAGATCTAAGCCCTTGAACAACATCCTGCTTTGGGTTTACCACAAAGAGATCACCTTGGAATTTATGATCGATTAGGTTTTTTAAAACCCTTCCTCCGGGACTATGGATATTGTCGGAACCTCCAACAACAACAATACTTTTTGGTTCAACTAATTTTGGGTGAAGCATAAATAAAACCAGATTTTCTAAATGTAAAGTAAACAAATATAGTTAGGATTTTAGCTGATATTTATCACAATATGTTTTAGTAAAATTTTGTTATTTTGAATAAAGTTTAAAATATAAGTGATGAGGTATGCATTTTCAAATGCGGTTAATTCAATGCATTCCGAAGACATTAAATTATTAATGAAACAATCTTCGGGAAAAAGTATGATTTCCTTTGCTGGCGGAATGCCGAACAATGACCTGTTTCCGGTAAAACAAATTGATGAAATTTACAATTCATTGCCAGAGGAAACTAAAAAATTATGTTTTCAGTATGGTCCAACCTCTGGGTATCCACCCTTAATAAAATCACTAGAAAGCTATTTACAAAATAAGGGCTTGCCTGTAAAAGAAAATAAAATATTAATTACCACAGGGTCGCTTCAGGCCATAAGTATCATTACCCAGGAGTTTGTTAACGAAGGAGATATAATATTAACCGAAAACCCATGTTTTGTTGGTGCTTTATCGGTATTTGAAACTTTCGGAGCCGAAATTCATAGTATACCGATAGACAAGGATGGTATTGATATTAATTCTTTGAAAAACAAAAT
>CBDUPN010000127.1:0-4776 GCA_965369125.1 uncultured Aureibaculum sp.
GACGATGATGACGATGATGACGATGATGATGACAACGACGACGATTAATATAATTGTACGCTAAATATTAAGGCTTTTTATTAATTCTGTTTTTAATAGGAACGTTGCTATGAATTAATAAAGTTGAGACTGCTCTCTATCAACCCGAGAGCAGTTTTTTTTGCTTAAAACATTACTGGAGTGCCTCTGGTTGATTCTAAAAATTATACTTAATCAATTATTGTATTGCCAGAGCGTTACGGACTTCCATTTTTTTTTGAGAGTGATAATTATTTTTTATAAATATTTAATGTAAACTGTTAATTATCAAACATATAATAATTTTTTTAAAAAAAAGATCAATGTAAGGTAGGAATTTTTGGAGGGTTGTTGTTTTATATATGAAGAGTCTTAACAAACATAAAGATTCAAAAAATTAAAGCTTTTAAATTATATAAAAAATAAAAGAAAAATTGAACGAATAGATTAAATGAAACATAAAGTAAACTTTTAAAAAGTCACTAAAAAGAAACATTTATCAAATCAAAGTTCAACCATCTTTAAGAATTAAGAAAAAGTTAAAAGCGTTATTAAAATGGGAAAGTTGCTATGCTTAAAATGTAAAAGTTGTCTTAGCTAATTAAGGCAGCTTTTACACCCAAAGAAAAGAAAACGAGAAATGATTCCTTTCTCCCCGTTTTAAATAATAAAATTTAATCATACACAAAAATCATAAATTAGTTTAAATTGAATTGTTTAGTTAGCCAGAAGCCCACGAGAGTGGGCTTTTGATTTATTAGATGATTAAGAAAAGGGTTGAAATTAAAATAGTTATTCTTATGTTTAACCTTGTTTTAATCTCGAATATTTTTTATTTAATTGTTATTAGTCGAGTTAACACGTTTGGCTTAGCTAAATTACATACTGTGAAATTCGATCAAATTTGCCTCGTAATATTGTTCTCCTAATTTCGATAATAAATTCCTGATAATATTGCTATCTCCATCTATTGCTAGGGCAGAATAGCCTATATCATTCAATTTACCCAATCTTAAATCCATTATATTTATATTTTTCGAAGCCAAGGCAGAAAGCAATATCAATAAAACTCCGGGAGCATTATGATGT
This sequence comes from uncultured Aureibaculum sp., assembly GCA_965369125.1. GTDB lineage: Bacteria > Bacteroidota > Bacteroidia > Flavobacteriales > Flavobacteriaceae > Aureibaculum. Next base: position 1,108 of record CBDUPN010000127.1, read on the forward strand.
TTGGTAAGGATCACTTTTTCATCTAATGCTAAATTTAATTTTACACCGTCCATTTCTAATAAATAAACACCCTCTGTATAATAATTCGGAAGTACAGCATTTTCCTGATAAGTTAATTTCTTAAAAAGTCCATCATCTGTACCATTAATAAAATCAATTGCATTTTTAACTTTCCCATTGTCACTTTCGATGGATATAAACGCAGAGGCAGTACCATCATTATTAGATTTTAATCGTGCTGTTTCGACATTTATTCCTTCCGAAGCCAATGTATTAAAAAGGGAAGAGATCACTCCCGGTTTATCTAAATGTTCAGAAAACAGTCCCTTTACTTTATTACCAGACATTTTAGGAGTTTCATTAGAAACTGTGATTGATTTACCCCATTTTCGAATTCTGATGGCATTGTATTCTCCCATACCGGTAGAATTCTTATAGATATCAACAAATTCTAAAAATGATCCTCCAAAAGAAAAATCGGGTATAATTCTTCTTTGATCATTATCTAATCTTTGGTTTAACAGTTCAATTCCTTTATTTAAAACGGTGTATTTCACTTTTAGATCATGATCATCATAGATGGTGCGTTTTTCAGGTATTAGCTTCGAAAAACTCACATAACTTTCGTAACCAGCCTTCTGAATGTATTCTAAACTTTCTTTAAAGTTTAACCCATAATACCGCACGTGATGTGTATCGGTACCTACACATACGGGAATTTGGAGTTCCTTGGCCCGTCTCAAGATACTCTGTACCGGATAAACGCCTACTCCTTTAACTTTGCCAGCCATATTAACATCTAATGATAAGTTGCGATCGGCAATTAGTTCTAAAAGGGTTCTAAATTTATTTGCTAAAGGATGTGCACTGGTTTCAAAATTCACCAATGATTCCGGCATATCTACATTAAGCTTAGGCAGATCTATATGACCAATGATTTGGATCATATCACCGAAGCATTCGATCATCTGGATCATTTCATTAAAATAACCATCCCAATACGCTTCCAGGCTTCCTCTAATTTTCAATAACTCGAGGGCTTCTTCCTTTGATCCATCATAAGGCAAGCCTTCTGGTGCAAAATGAACTGAGCCAATAACGTAATCGGCATCTTCTGCCTGAAATATCTTTGATCGACTCCATTGTAACCCAAGACCAGGTCCCATCCACTCTAATTCTACACCATATTTAATATTGATCTGGCCTTCATATTTTTTTCGAAGATTAGCGATACGTTTTGGATAATTTAAATAAGATTTATTTCCTCTGATAAACTTCACATTAGTATCCCTTTCAGCAATGTACCGAAAACCCGTTAGTCTGGGTGAATGTATTATAAAGGTAATACTTGGGTGATTTGCTTCTATGGCCTTGTCAACTATATCTTCCAACCTGTCAATACCATGTTTTACATGATCCTGTTCTGTACCTGCATGAATACCATGTGTTTCCCAAATAAATTCGTTGAGCTTTCTCATTGATCAATATGCTTTTAAAAATCCAAATTTAACCATTGAAATAGAATATTAAGCTAAAAGTTGAGTGTTTTCAATATTTTTTAAAATAGAATCTTGATTTTTAGTAGATGTATTTTAAAACTAGATTGATATTGTTAATTTAATAAACCTAAAAAATAGTTATTATAAATTTGTTTGAATTAGTAATAAGATTCAAAAAATGGCAATATTAGAAGTATATAATATTTAACTAATTTTACTTTGAATTTGGTCATCAATATTGTTATGAGTCGTGTAAAATATATAGTCATAATTTTTAGTGTTTTTTTTGTCATTTTAGCTTGTAAAAGGCAGCATGAGAATGAAGAAGTCCTTAGATCTGCACCAGAAGGTATGATTTGGATTCCTGCAGGAACATATATTAGAGGGGCGCTAGATAACGATGAGTTTGCTCGAGCCGATGAAAAACCACGACATACAGTTTCTGTAGACGGATTTTGGATGGATATCACTGAAGTAACCAATGCACAATTTAAACAATTTGTGAAAGAGACTGGTTATATAACAACTGCAGAGAAGAAAGTTGATTGGGAAGAGCTTAAAAAACAATTACCCGAAGGAGTAGAAAAACCTCATGACTCTATATTACAACCTGGTTCTTTATCATTTCAATGCGAGAAACATGAAGTTACAAATTTATATGATTATTCACAATGGTGGGAGTGGAGAATTGGCGCAAATTGGAGGCATCCTGAAGGAATTGAAAGCACTATTGAAGGCAAGGATGACTATCCGGTAGTACATATATCTTTTGACGATGCGATGGCTTATTGTAAATGGGCTAATAGAAGATTGCCATCTGAAGCTGAGTGGGAGTATGCGGCAAGAGGAGGGCTCGAGGAAGCCATATTTCCCTGGGGAAATGAGAATGCTCTTTTAAGCGCGAATGCAAATACTTGGCAGGGTGTTTTCCCAACCACAAACACGAAAGAAGATGGTTATGAAAGATTAGCACCGGTTAAATCTTATGCACCAAATGGATATCGGCTTTATGACATGGCGGGAAATGTTTGGGAATGGACACAAGACTGGTATGACTTTGAACACTATAAATCATTTGAAACAAATAGAACCTATAACAATCCTTTAGGGCCAAAAAAATCCCGAAATCCAAATAACCCTTATGCTTATGAAAAAGTGATTCGTGGCGGTTCATTTTTATGTCATGATTCCTATTGTGCTAGTTACAGAGTCTCTGCACGAATGGCCACAAGCTATGATACGGGTTTAGAGCATTTAGGTTTTAGGACGGTATTAAGTCTTCAGAAAATGAAGTAAATTATTAATGTTGGATTCAATTCTGGTAATTTTTTCGAATAATCTTAATATAATAAATTTTTCTCATTATATTATTTATAAAGATATTGATTAGCCTCATAGTTCGATTGATTTAATGTTGCTTTAATTCAACCAATACTGGAAAATGGTCTGAAGGGTATTTTAAATTGTTAGGATCACTTAATACAGCATATTTTTTTATTCTTATTTTAGGTGATTTTGATACAAAAATATGATCTATTCTTCTATTAACAGGTTCGTTAAATTTAAATCCATTAAAAGTGCCATCGGGCCCAAATTTTAATTCACTAATATCTTTTGTGTCTCTATAATTTAATTTTAAGTTGCTGATTAATTCATTATCCGGCTCAACATTAAAGTCGCCCATAATAATTACAGGGTAATTTTGTGTATTGATAGAATTTATTCTTTCCTGAATGAGCTTCATACCATTTAGTCTAGATTGCTGACCTACATGGTCTAGATGCGTATTAAAAACCCATATTTTTTCTGACGATTTTAAATCGGTAAATAAGCCATAGGTACAAATTCTTACTATGGCTGCGTCCCAATCTTTTGAGCGTTTCTCAGGCGTTTTAGACAGCCAAAAAGTACTATCCTGTTCTACTTTTACCTTATTTGCGTTGTAAAAAATAGCTGAATATTCACCATTGTCACCCCCGTCACGCCCATGGCCAATCATTTTATATTTAGACAAGGAGTCGTTTAAATACTTTATTTGATTTGGAAGACCTTCTTGAGTACCTAAAATATCAGGGCTATAAAACTTGATCTGAGTGACTAAAAAATCCTTACGATGTGTCCAGGCATTTTCACCGTCAGACGCTACATCTAAGCGTATGTTGTAAGTCAT
>CBDUPN010000128.1:0-4721 GCA_965369125.1 uncultured Aureibaculum sp.
GGATTCAGGAGAGGTTTAACAACCACCTTAAAAAAATATGCAGAATCTTCAGGAATGCTCGATAAGCTTAAATTCGATATTGCACCTGATGATTTTCGCGAAGGATTAACAGCTATTATATCTGTAAAAGTTGCAGAACCCCAATTTGAAGGTCAAACAAAAACAAAACTTGGTAACCGGGACGTAACATCAGCAGTAAGTCAGGCCGTTTCTGAAATGTTAAGCGATTATTTGGAAGAAAACCCAAGCGATGCAAGAATAATAGTACAAAAAGTAATTCTCGCCGCTCAGGCAAGGCATGCTGCACGTAAAGCACGTGAGATGGTCCAGCGCAAAACAGTAATGTCGGGTGGTGGACTACCGGGAAAATTATCTGATTGTGCATGGTCAGATCCAGAAAAATGTGAATTATTCCTGGTTGAGGGAGATTCTGCCGGTGGTACAGCTAAATCTGGAAGAGACCGTAATTTTCAAGCCATTTTACCATTAAGAGGTAAAATTTTAAATGTTGAAAAAGCAATGCAACATAAGGTCTTTGAAAATGAAGAAATAAGGAATATGTATACCGCACTGGGTGTTACAATTGGTACAGAAGAAGATAGTAAAGCTTTAAATCTTGAGAAATTACGTTATCACAAAATTGTTATTATGTGTGATGCCGATGTTGATGGTAGTCATATCGCTACATTAATTTTGACATTCTTCTTTAGGTATATGAAAGAATTAATTGAAGAAGGATATATTTTCATTGCAGCACCTCCACTTTATCTAGTTAAGAAAGGTGCAAAAAAAGAATATGCCTGGAGTGATAAGGAACGGGATGCTATCGTAGAAAAATTTGGAGGAAGCGCGTCAATACAACGTTATAAAGGTCTCGGTGAAATGAATGCCGAACAATTATGGGATACGACCATGAATCCCGAATTCAGAACCATGCGACAAGTCACGATAGATAATGGAACAGAAGCAGATAGGGTATTCTCTATGCTTATGGGAGATGATGTGCCACCTCGAAGGGAATTTATTGAAAAAAATGCGGTTTACGCAAATATTGATATTTAATATATAATTTAAAATGAAAGTAACTGTTGTAGGTGCAGGTGCTGTTGGTGCTAGTTGTGCCGAGTACATTGCCATAAAAAATTTCGCATCCGAAGTAGTAATTTTAGACATTAAAGAGGGATTTGCAGAAGGTAAAGCCATGGATTTAATGCAAACTGCTTCCTTAAATGGATTTGATACTAAAATTACCGGTACAACCGGAGATTATTCATTAACCGCAAAAAGTGATGTTTGCGTTATCACGTCGGGTATACCCCGTAAACCGGGAATGACAAGGGAAGAATTAATAGGAATCAATGCCGGTATTGTAAAAACTGTTGCATCGAATTTGATAAAACACTCTCCTGATACCATTGTAATTGTAGTATCTAATCCAATGGATACCATGACATACTTGGTACATAAAACTACTAAATTACCAAAAGGCCGTATTATAGGAATGGGAGGAGCATTAGATTCTGCTAGATTCAAATATAGACTGGCAGAAGCTTTAGGAGCTCCAATTTCTGATGTTGATGGAATGGTGCTTGGTGGACATTCGGATACCGGAATGATACCTTTAACTCGTTTAGCAACCCGTAATAGTGTGCCAGTAACTAAATTTTTATCTAAAGACAGGTTAAATCAAGTCGCCGAGGATACTAAAGTGGGAGGTGCAACTTTAACTAAACTGTTGGGCACCTCTGCATGGTATGCCCCTGGAGCTGCTGTTTCCTCTTTAGTGCAAGCGATCGCTTGTGACCAGAAAAAAATGTTCCCTTGTTCGACCTTATTGGAAGGTGAATATGGATTAAAGGATATTTGCATTGGAGCGCCGGTGATCTTGGGTAAAAAAGGAATCGAAAAAATTGTTGAAATTGAACTTACCGATGCTGAAAAAGCAAAGATGCAAGAAAGTGCAGCAGGCGTGAAAAAAACCAATGGATTATTGGAGTTCTAAAAAAACATAAATACATTTTAAGAAAGAAAAAAACCGGCCATCAAGCCGGTTTTTTTTTGCTATTTCATTTAAATCAACACTAAGATAGACCCGAAATGACACCATTTTCATCAATAAACATCTCTTCAGAAGCTGGCTTAGCCGGTAAACCTGGCATCCTCATCATTTTACCTAAAATAGGTATGATAAACTGAGCTCCCGAAGCTATTGTTATTTCACGTACGGTAATAATAAACCCTTTTGGCCTTCCTATGAGTTTATCGTTATCAGAAAATGACTTTTGTGTTTTGGCAATACAAATCGCAAAATCATTAAACCCTAATCGCTCAATGCGCCTTAGATGCAATTTGGCAATATTATCATATTCAACACCATCTGCCCCATAAATTTCTTTCGCAATAGTTTCAATCTTATGCTTAACCGGAGATTTCCAATCATACAAAGTTTTAAATTGTGTTGCTTTGTTTTCTACAACATCAACAACGGCCCTGGCCAAATCTTGTGTTCCTTCCCCCCCGTCGGCCCATCCGGTAGAAAGCACAGCCTTTACTCCCAACTTCGCACATTTTTCTATGACCAAATCAATCTCTTCTTTACTATCGTTAGTAAAAGCATTGATTGCCACGACAGGTTCAATATTGAATTTTCTGATATTTTCTATATGCTTTTCAAGATTTTCAAAACCTTTGTTCACCCTTTCTAAATTTGCTGTATTATATTCATCTTGAGGGGAGCCTCCATGATGACGTAAAGCCCTAATAGTCGCTACTAATACAACAGCCTTTGGGTTTAATCCTGCATAAGCACATTTAATATTTAAGAATTTCTCCGCTCCGAGATCAGCCCCAAAACCTGCTTCTGTTACTACATAATTAGATAACGAAAGTCCCATTTTAGTAGCAATAATGGTATTGGTTCCTTGCGCTATATTCGCAAATGGGCCACCGTGAATTATTGCCGGATTTCTTTCCAACGTTTGAACCAAATTTGGCTTAATAGCATCTTTCAACAAGATTGCCATGGCGTTTTCTGCTTTTAGATCACGTGCAAAAATGGGCTTTTTATCAAAGGTAAATCCAACAAAAATATCACCTAACCTTTTCTTTAAATCACCCAGATCTTTTGCCATACAAAGTATTGCCATTACTTCCGATGCCGGGGTAATATTAAATCCGTCTTCGCGTGGTATCCCATTAGACGTACCGCCTAACCCTATAGTTATTTCACGTAAAGATCTATCATTCATATCAATAACGCGCTTCCACGCTATGGTCCTTGGATCAATATTTAAATTATTGGTACTGCTTTGTAAGTTATTATCAATTAAAGCAGACAATAAATTGTTAGCTTTCTCAACGGCATTAAAATCACCCGTGAAATGAAGGTTAATATCTTCCATAGGTACAACCTGGGAATATCCCCCGCCTGCTGCACCGCCTTTAATACCAAAAACAGGGCCCAGTGATGGCTCTCTTAACACAACTGTTGCTTGTTTGCCAATTTTATTTAAACCCTCGGTGAGCCCTATAGAAACCGTAGTTTTCCCTTCTCCTGCAGGTGTTGGTGTTAAAGCCGTAACTAAAATTAAATTGTTCTTTCTGATCTTATCTTCATCAATCAGATGAAGTGGTAATTTACACTTGTGCTTTCCGTACAACTCCAAATCATCTTCTTTGATATGTAATTTATCGGCAATTTTGTTGATGTGTTCAAGCTCAATACTCTGAGCTATTTCAATATCGGAAAGAGGTTTCATTTTTTAAAATTTGAAAGCAAATATAACAAAAAAAGTTGCCAAGCATTATTAACATCGCTCTAGATACAAAAACACCCATTGTTTACATTTAAAAACCGCGACTTATAATGCCTTATAAAAAACTTTAAAACAATTGTCTATTCACATTTGAAACCCTATATTTGCGCGTTAATTACAAATTGAAGTTATTATAAATAGAAGGAGCATGCAAAACAAAGGACTTATTAAAACATTTGCGATTTTATTTGGTTTAATCTGTGTATATTATTTATCATTTACTTGGGTAAATAATAAAATAATAAATGATGCAGAGGTCTATGCAGATGGTGATGCTGTTAAAACTACAAAATACTTAGATTCAGTCGCAAATTTGCCCGTAGTGAATTATTTGTTTACCGAATATACTTATAATGAAGTTCAAAATAAAGCAATTAATCTTGGGCTAGACCTAAAAGGAGGTATCAACGCTACCTTAGAAGTTTCGGTAAGAGATATATTGATGGGATTATCGAATAACTCTAAGAATCCAGTATTTAATAAGGCATTGGTTGATGCAACTGCTGCTCAAAAAAATAGTGATAAAAATTACGTTGACCTATTTTATGAAGCATTCGAAAATGCAAGTAAAGGAACAGTCAAATTAAGTGACCCATCTATCTTTGGAAACAAATCATTAAAAGACAAAATCAATTTTAAATTAACTGATGAGGAAGTAAAACCGATTCTAAAAGAAGAAGTAAAGGGTTCTATTGGAACAGCCTTTGAAGTTCTAAGAAACAGAATTGACCGTTTTGGTGTTACCTCTCCAAATATTCAACGTATTGGTGAATCTGGAAGGGTTTTAATTGAACTACCTGGCGCTAAGGATATCGATCGTGTTAAAAAATTATTACAAAGTACTGCCGAATTACAATTTTGGGAAGCTTATGATAATACCCAAACTGCTAACTTTTTTATAGAAGC
>CBDUPN010000129.1:0-4719 GCA_965369125.1 uncultured Aureibaculum sp.
CCATTGACCGGTGGTTCTAACAATTCAAAAAACTGATCTAATTTAGGCAAAATTACGATTTCAGTTCTTCGGTTGATCGCGCGGCCCTCTTTTGTTTCATTGGTAGATTTAGGCAGGTATTCTGAGCGACCTCCCGCCGTCATTCTTGCTGGTGATACATTAAATTTTGTTTGCATTAATCGAACGATCGAGGTAGCTCTTTTAACGCTTAGATCCCAATTATCAGCCATACATTCATTTAAAATAGGTACATTATCAGTATGACCTTCGACCAAAATATCCAATTCTTTGTGGTCATTAATGATCTTGGCAATTTTACCGATAACTTCTTCGGCACGGTCGCTTATCCTATAGCTACCTGATCTGAATAACATCCTGTCGGAAATAGACACATACACGACTCCCTTTTTTACTTCTATATTGATATCTTCATCATCAAAATCGTCTAACGATCTCTTTAGATTCATTACCAGTACCAGATTTAATGAGTCTTTTTTTTGCATGGAAGAGGTGAGATCTTTAATGTACTTGTTTTGTTCATTTAATGCCTCTAAAGATTTTTTAATACTTTCGGCTCCAGTCTTGCTCACAACAGAGAGATCAGAAAGCCTGTCTAACAAATTTGTATTGGTACTTTTAAAATACTCTATTTGTTTTTCTAATTTATTCACTTTGCTTATTTCATTCGCTAAATTATTTTCCATGACCAGGACTTCATTCTGTTTTGATTTTAGGTCATTTTCACAAATTTGCGCCCTATTTTCCGAAAGGTTCATTCGGTTTTCCAAATCGCTGTATTTTTTCTGGCTGACGCAAGAAGTGAATAAAACGATCAACATTACAATGGCAATCTTTATAGTTTTCATTCTTTATTAATTTAAGTGATCATTATGCTTTTTAATCAATTAATCCAATATAGTTATAATCCTTTCTTTTTCGAGCTGTGCAATGATCTTTTCAACGTAATCATTAACAGTTGTAGAGATTCGTTGTGGATTAACAATTTTGAAAGATCCTACCCAAACCAATGATTTGTTTTCATCGGTGGTTATGTTATAAATGGAAGTTTCTACATGATAGATCTTGTAATTTTCATAGTAGCCAGGTGTATAATACACATCCTGGAATCTATAATAATAACGTCCGAAACGTCTCCAATGATATCCAATTGTATAATAGCCTGTGGTATAACTTTCCTTATCGTCAACCCCTTTAACCGCTGTGATAATTACTGCGTCGAAACCCTCACCCGACAATTTTTTTATCATGTCATCGATCTCATCTTCGGTTCTCTTAGAACCGGTAAAATCCTTGCCAAACACATCAGTACTTACAAATGCATTTAAATCCCTAAGGTTTAATTCCTTTTTCAGTTCCTGTTCAAAGATCTTGCGGGCAGTTAGGTTGTCGGTCATCCCAACTACAAGCATTTTCTTAGGTTGAAATGAATCAACTTCGTTATTTTTCCAGCTATCAACAAACCTGGTAGATGAGCAGGAGGTAATTAATATTAATCCGATAATAACAGCTAAAGTTTTCATAGTCAAAATTTTAAATCACTAAATTACCTAGACCTGATCTCAAAGGCAATGATACTCGTCAGCTTTTATTTTTTATGAAAAATAATTTACCCATTCGAACTGATCAGGTCCAAAGAAGATTAAAGGAGGCGTCTTCTTTCCGTTCGGCCTTGGTATTAAATTTTTTGCATTCCCTATTAAGAATAGAATACATCCATTTATTATCTTTAATATCCGGGCTGTTGATCCTCATATTTTTGATCTGGGTAGGTACCATTCGAAGGGATATTAGCTGCCCGTTGCTTGGGTTGGATTCAGTAAAATACATGAATCCCAGATCATCGCGGTATTTTTCATATCCGTCAATGCCTTCATAGTCATTAATAAGATCGCCACAACCATAAAAAATGGGTTTATTTTTGTAGACTTCTATTCCCAGAAAATGATGTGAAGAATGTCCATGGATAATATCTGCTGCCTCTAGATCTATTAGTTGATGTGCTAGTTCTTTGTGAGATTCGGGTATCTCATATCCCCAGTTTTCACCCCAGTGTATTGAAACCACTAGCAGATCATTCGGCTTCTTGTAACCCTTTATTTCATTTGCTATGTTTTTTATGTTATTTTCAGACAGGTCATTTATCATATTAATTCCGGCCCTATCAGTTCTGGCTTGCCAATCTTTTGGGATACCACTCGAAGGCAATCCATAAGCGAAAACTAATACCCTTCCCTTGGACGGAATATTTAATCTGCATGGTACCTTAGATGCCCTTAAATAGTAACCTGCACCTGTATAACAAATTCCAGATTTTTTGAGGAGGTCAAGGGTTTCTGTTAATCCATCAACTCCCCAGTCTAAAACATGATTATTGGCCAATGTGCAGCAATCAACATAAGCACCGGTTAAACAGGGTATATTGTCAGGATGCATCCTGTAATTAATACCTTTTTGGAGATGCTTATTGCTTTTTGTGATACTGGTTTCTAAATTTATGATCCTTAGGTCGGCATTCCGAATCCGTTCAATAGCATTTCCCCATATATAAGTAAAATCGACCGGCGGTAGAAAAGGGCCATTTTTTTTCATAGCCAGATCTATATAGTCATAGGCATTTTTTACGAACCTTTCGTAGAGAACCGGATGGGAAGGATAGGGAAGGATCTGGTCAATACCCCGACCTGTCATAACATCACCACAAAGAAATAATGTGATCGAATTACCCATCATCATTTAAATAAGTATATAAAAATAATTCATTGGGTTTTCTTAAACATTGATGAATATCATTGCACAAAATTTTAATAAATAATATATTTAAAATGATGGAAATTATATAGTTCAAGTCGGTGAAAAATAACTTAATGATATTGACATACTTTAAATTACACCATTTTTTCACTACTTGACATGTAAATCAAATATTGAGAAATTTAACTGAAAAACTAAACGAAATGGCACTTAATTTCAATCAGTTTGCCGCCGAGGCGAACGAATTTATGAAGGATTATACCAAAGAGCTTATGCTCGACGGAGATACAGAAAAGGCAGGGCGCATCTTATCGTCTATATTACATGGATTACGGGAGGTGATCAGTTTTGAAGAGTCCTTACAGTTGATGGCACAATTTCCTATGTTCTTAAAGGCTGTATATGTAAATGGATGGTCGGCCCATAAAAAGAAACGGGTCAAGAATATAAACGATTTTATTGACCTGGTCAGATCATTTGATGGTGCTCCTGCTATGTACGATTTTAAATCGTATGAGCTCTCTGAGCAGTATATCAATTCAACTTTTATATTGCTTAGAAGATATATTTCTTCAGGGGAACTAGAAGACATTAGAACTGAATTACCAAAGGATCTAAAATCAATACTTCACCAAACATTAATGATTTAAATTATTTATTATGTATACTATAGAGAAATTAAAATTTACCCTTGATACTTTTAAGTCTTTAATGGGTAACCGCGCATCGCATGCCGTTTCTATTTATTTACCGATGCATAAAAGCGGGAAAGAACAAAATGAACATCTTGCCCAGGCAAATTTAAAAACAAGCATCAGAGAAGTACATAAATTATTACAGCAGTACCAGATAAATGAAGATGATATTACCAACTATATAGAACAGTTAAAAATGCTGTTAGCCGAAACTGAAATTTGGAGAAAACCCTCTGATGGCCTGGCCATTTTTCTGGATAAAAAAGGCATGAACTATTTCCCATTTCCCATTTCTTTTAATTCACAAACTTATGTGGCTGATCATTTCTATTTAAAACCATTGTTGCCACTTTACCATAATGACGGAACTTATTATTTGTTGGAATTAAGTCAGGATTATGTAAAACTTTATGAAGGCTCAAAATATGGCTTTAAGGACATGATCATAAGAGACTTCGCTCCTGATAAATTAGAAAAGGCCGTTGGATTTGATTTTAGATCAAAAATGTTACAGTTCAGAAGCGGTCAGGATGCCCATGGATCGGGCGTATTTCATGGCCATGGAGAAGGTAAAGACGACGCTAAAAATGAAATATTAAACTTTTTAAGGGCTATTGATAAAGGAATTAATAAAATGATCACAGATCAAAGTGCTCCTTTAGTATTAGCGTGTCCGGAATCTCTTTTTTCATTATATAAAAAAGTGAATTCATACAAGAATCTTTACAATAAATATGTAAGTGGTGATCCCGAGTTTAAAAACAAGAAGGAAATGCACAAGCTATCATGGAATTTGGTAAAAGATCATTTTCAAATGGGTAAAAAATCAAAACTGACCCAGTTTAATGAACTGTATCATACTTCTAAAGTTTCTTATAAGCCTAATGATATTATTCCGGCTGCTGTTAATGGTAAAATAGATACCTTATTTATCGCTAAAGGCAACGATCTCTATGGTATTTATAATAAAGAGACCAATAAGGTACGGATTGATGATGCGAGGGATCTGCATAATATTTCATTAATAAATTATGCAGCCTTACTAACGTTTAACCAACGTGGAAAAGTTTTTGAGCTCGAACAAAGTGAAATGCCTGTTAAAAGCGAACCATTAATTGCGATTTATCGTTATTGATAGATATTAAGGGTATCCATATTCATGTTAAACTAGCCTTATACAACAAAACAAAAGCCCTTTACTGATGTAATGGACTCCTTACTTTAAGTGATCGCGACAGGATTATTCGCTGCG
>CBDUPN010000130.1:0-4713 GCA_965369125.1 uncultured Aureibaculum sp.
TGATAGGAGGATTAGATTATAATTATGCTGTTAAGGGTGACGGACAGACCATTGTTAAAAGAATAGATGGTACTACCGAGCGTAAGGCACTGCAGGCATTGCTAAAGACGATAGATGTGGCTAATCTTGCAATACCAGAAAGCATCATTGAACAATTTCCACCGCGTGCCTTTGGCTATGGACGAAGCCGTGAATCTTTTAAAAGTAGAAATGGCGTATCATTCGATCCGTTTGGTGCGGTAGCTACCGCATCCGAAATGACCCTGGAGTTACTCTTCCATCCGGAACGCGCATCGCGATTGGTTCAGCATAAAAGCTTGGATAATAATCAGTTAGGCTTAGAAGAACTCATCGACGAAGTGATTGAAAAATCAATAAAAAAGTATCATAAAAATAAATACCATCAGGAATTACAAAATGTAATCAATGAGCAGGTATTGAATTTCCTATTTCAACTTTCGGCTAATGAAAATTCATACCCACAAATAAGATCGATTGTGAATAATAGATTGGATGTCATTTCAGAAAGGCTAAAGGCGAATAAAACCGGAGGTCTTCAAAAAATATATGAAACAGAATTTTTGAAAAGTATTGAAAATTTTAAAAAGGACCCGTCGTCATACATAAATAGAAATGCCCCAACAATTCCCGATGGTTCGCCTATAGGAATGGAATAATTTAGACTATGGAAATAAATTTATTAAGTGATACCGTAACAAAACCAACAAAAGGAATGTTGGAAGCCATGTTCGATGCCGAGGTTGGCGATGATGTTTTTAAAGCAGATCCAACCGTAAACAGATTACAGGATAAAGTAGCACAAATGTTTGGTATGGAGGATGCCTTGTTCTTTCCTTCAGGAACAATGGCAAATCAGGTAGCGATAAAATTACAAACCCAGCCTGGTGATCAGATCATATGCGATAAATGGGCCCACGTTTATAATTATGAAGGAGGCGGAGCCTCTTTTAATTCAGGTGCATCATGTAGGTTGTTAGATGGAAATCGAGGGATGTTTACAGCTCAGATGGTTAAAGATAATATAAGCAATAGGGCAGATATTCATCAAGCAATCACTAGGTTAGTAACGGTAGAAAACACGACAAACAAAGGGGGTGGCGCCTGCTGGGATCTTGAAGAGATCAAAAATATTAGTAAAGTATGCAAAGAACATGATCTTGCATTTCATCTGGATGGTGCAAGGCTTTTCAATGCTTTGGTTGTAAGGAAGGAAAACCCTGTTCAATACGGCAAAGAGTTTGATACAATATCTATTTGCTTGTCTAAAGGTTTAGGATGCCCTGTTGGATCGTTATTGATAAGCTCTCATGACCTAATTGAAAAAGCGCTGCGTATTCGTAAGTTGTTCGGTGGAGGGATGCGACAAATAGGATATTTAGCGGCAGCAGGAATTTATTCACTTGATAATCATATAGAACGTCTGGCTGATGATCATACCAGAGCTAAAAAAATTGCGGAGGCCCTTAAGGAATCTCCGGCTATTAAAAAAGTAGAACCTGTTGAAACCAATATTATTATTTTTTATACTGCCGATCATATTGATGATTCCAATTTTGTAAATGAACTAGCATCTAAAAATATTTTGATTACCGGAATGGGGCAAGGAAAGTTAAGAATGGTTACGCATTTGGATTTTAACGACGATATGCTAGAAATCCTACTCAATGAAATACATAATTTTCGTTAAAAATAGAATCTTACTATAGGACTGAAAGCAGACGCATAGACACTTCTATTCGAGTCATAAAGAATATCATATCGCAAACCACCTGCAAACCACCCAGATCTGTAAGCAATTCCCAAATACAGGGCTGGAAAGTCAAAAGTATATTTTTCTATTCCCAATTTTTGACGGGCAAAGGATTGTTCAAATTCAGCAGATAACTGGATAACATTTAAGGGGTTATATAATCCTATCAATCCAGCGCCGAATACATTTGTGTTCAGGTCGAAATTTTTGTTATATAAGTAACTGGTCGTTAATCCTAAAGCAAATGTATCATCAAAAGTATAAATGGCACTTGGCGAGATCGCGATAGTGGTATTATTATTTCCAAAGCCTAATCCGATGCCTCCTCCAAATCTAACATGATCCCAAAATTTGGGTTTACCATCAATTTGGGCATAGCTAATCGAGGTAATTAATAGTAAACATATAAATCCAATTTTTTTCATAAATAATACAGATTAAAATTTTTCCAATTTAATGATTTATAGCGAATTATTTCCATAAACTTTATTTGTGTTAAATTTTTCTTAACAGTGTAATTTTTTCTCTGGTCGACCGTCTTATTGTTAAAACATAATTGATGGTAAAAAAAAGTATGTTATTTCTTTTTATATTTTCTTTTTTATCGTGTAATTTATCAACTGATAAAAAAGATGAAAATAATATGGTAGCGCAAAATATAAAAGAAATGAAAGGATTAGAATTGGCCACTTTAGGCAATGGTTGTTTTTGGTGTACAGAAGCCATATTCGAACAGCTAGAAGGGGTAAGTAAAGTAGAATCAGGCTATGCAGGTGGTACAGTTAAAAATCCTTCATACAAAGAAGTATGTACAGGAAATACGGGTCATGCAGAAGTCATTCGCCTAACTTATGATCCGAAGGTGATTAGTTTCCGTGAAATCTTGGATGTGTTCTTTTATACGCACGACCCGACAACCTTGAACAGACAAGGTGCAGATGTAGGGACGCAATATAGGTCGGTTATTTTTTATCATAACGATAGTCAAAAAGCGGAAGCTGAAAGTATGATTGATGCCCTGGAAAAAGAAAAAGTATTTGATTCAAAAATAGTAACGGAAGTAACGGCCATTAATAATTATTATATAGCTGAAAATTATCATCAAGATTACTATAACAATAACAAGAATCAAGGATATTGTAGAATGGTTATCAACCCGAAACTCGAAAAGTTCACGAAGAAATATAAAAGCAAACTAAAAAAGGATTAAAAAATTTGGTTGATTTTTGGTTTTGAAGATTTGTTGGAATTCATTTTTCAGCAAATCTTCTTTTTTATTTATTATCTTTCCATTTTAAAATTTTACAAAAAATGTCATATCAAAAATTCGAAGAATTTAATATAGAAATCACCGATGATATTAAGGAAAAATATATTTCAATAATTGATAGTATAGGGGAGGACGCCAAAAGGCAAGGTCTACTAGATACTCCTGAAAGGGCCGCAAAAGCAATGCAGTTTTTAACCCATGGTTACCATTTAAATGCTGAAGAAATATTGAGATCTGCGCTCTTTGATGAAGATTATAGTGAAATGGTCATTGTAAAAGATATTGAGTTATATTCTCTTTGTGAACATCATATGTTGCCTTTTTTTGGAAAAGCTCATATTGCATATATTCCAAATGGGCAAATTGTTGGTTTAAGTAAGATCCCTAGAATTGTGGATATTTTTGCCCGACGATTACAAGTGCAAGAAAGACTGACCGATCAAATAGTCAACACAATTAATAAAGTTTTAAAACCCCAAGGCGTAGCAGTGGTAATAGAAGCCGCTCATATGTGTATGATGATGCGCGGTGTTCAAAAGCAAAATTCTGTAACAACAACATCGGCATTTAGGGGTACATTTAAAAATAATGAAACCCGCAATGAGTTTTTAAAATTGATCAGCGCCAAGCTTTCTTAATTTTTGGCATTTTTATTGCTCTTTGTTTTCAAAATTCAATGTAAATGAAAATAAAAAATAATAAATACAAACTTTTAGCACTTGGAATCGTACTAGATGCGGTGGGTTATGCCTCTTTGCTTTTGCCTGCAATTGATATTATTTGGGCACCACTCTCAGCTTATTTAATGACTAAAATGTACGCTGGTAAAAAAGGTAAAATTGCAGCTGTGATCAGCTTTATTGAAGAAGCCCTGCCATTTTTAGATGTGATTCCTACATTCACCTTGATGTGGATATATACCTTCGTATTCGAAAAAAATAAAGTTGAAACTTTTGTTGAGGTGTAATAAGATTATTGTTCTTCTTTAAAAAAACGTTTAAATCCGATTCGTTTTAGCATTTTCTTTTCAAAATTCCAGAAAAATTCATATTGCCCGAACAACCAACCAAAAGCCACAATAAGTAATTGATAGAGTGGAAAAATTAATAATATTCGTAAAGGTCTATAAATCCAGGGATTTGTCGTTTCTTGTGATAAACCGATCAAATCTAAAAAAGGTTTTGCAATTAATAAAGATGTATAACCTGTTACAGAAAACACGATCAATATAATAATAACCTGCCAGTTAGATGTTACACCCCAACGCTTTTTTAATTTTTCCATTAAAATATTTTGAGATGCAAAAATACCTTTTAAAAGTGAGGAATAAAAACAAAAAAAAAGCCAAACGAAAGTTTGGCTTTTTTCATTATAAATAGTTATTTTTTTCCAAACAATCCTCCGAGCAGTCCACCAAGCCCGCTTTTCTTTTTTCCGCCACTTCCTAAGATCATTCCTGCAACGTCATCTATAATACTTCCGTCTCCATCAGCATCTAATAATCGTTCAACCATACTTTGTTGCTGTTGACTTTCATTTCCTAATAATCCTCCTAAAAGATCACCTATGCCACTTTCATTGGAAACGTTTTTCTGACGTTTTTCTTTACCCAGGTATCCCATAATAAATGGTGCCGCTACTTTTAAAATATTCATCGCAGAACCCGCATCCA
>CBDUPN010000131.1:0-4687 GCA_965369125.1 uncultured Aureibaculum sp.
AAAATAGCCTTCATTCTTCTTTTTAATGCAAAATAATAACCCTTTTTGATTGATATAGTTGTTCTCCTCTAAGAACTAAAAAGTACGTGCCGTTATTAACGGATGAAACATTAATATTAATTTCTGATTCTGAATCAACGACTTTATCCATGATTTTTCTACCATCAAGACTAAATAATTGTATTAAATTAGCTTTATCTGATAAGTTTTTTAAATGCATTATTTTTCCAACAGGGTTTGGAACAACATCAAATTTATCATTATTTATTTCTGAATCTTCTAGCGATAGGGTTTCCAATTCCTCAATACTAAAATTGGCAAAAGAAACAATTTCATCTCTCAGGTCTTGGGAGTTTATTAAACTTCTATAAATACCCCATTTTGGCCTTACAAAATCTGCATTTGGTCTCCAGTTTATTATTGAGTTATTTGAGTAAGAAAACAGAATATTTCCGTCACTAACCCTTTTGATCTCCAAGTTATAGGTCCCATTTGTGCCATATTTTATAGTTTCAGTAACATCTAACCAAGTATCTATAAAAGGAGCTAAATCTGTTTGCGTTAGAGTAATTTGAGTATCGGTTTCTGCATATCGCAATTCGATGCGATCCGGACTACCACTTCGCGCAGTTAAGGTGTACATGGGCATACTTTCCAGAGAACCACCCACGGATTTTAGCTGATGTAAATGTGTGAAATTTGGAGATGTTTGAAATCCGGATTCTAGCTTAAATTTCCATTTATACCTAACTGTTTCATCCGCTATTCCTAATAAATTCGCCGGGGATTTGTCATAGGTTTTTATTTCGTTGCGTTGTCTATCAAAATTAATACATCGATCATTATCTGGAGTGGTATGAATATAAAAACGAAAAACATTTGTATTTAGTTGATTATCAAAAACTTCATCTATATGTTCGCCAAATGAGGAATGATTGCAATCTGGCACTTCTATTGGATTATAACCAGGTGCTAAAACTGAAGTTATTAATTCATAAGTATTGCCAGGTCCATTGGCATCAAGTAAAGTTTGGCCTAGTGCACCTTGAAAATAAAACATACAGAGCAAAACAATTAATTTTTTCATCATCATTATATTGGTTAACCAATTTGGTTAACCAAATATAGTTAAATATTTTCATTTAAAGTTGTGCTGTTAATGGTTTATATCTTGCAGGTATTTTGTTGCCTTGACCTTACATTAAGAAAGTTCATAAACAAGAAACGCTATAATCAGCAGCCGGTGAATTCCGAAAAGAAAAATAGGAGAAACCAACTATCCCTTTTGCTGGGTGTTGTTTTATTCTTTGGATCTAATCGATACGTGATTTCAACGATTTTAATCCGTTGACATTCCGTTCTAAAACCTTTTGAACATCTTCTGATTCAATATGTCCCAGTATTCCCCAAGGACCAACAAATCCTTCCTTCAATAAAATATTTAGCATATCAACTTCATGATCTCCTTCTCCAATTGTGAGAATCTGTGGACCTTCTTTCCTCATACCATTAATATTAACATACGACAAATAGGGTTTTATTTTTTTAGCGATTTCTGGGAATTCATCTAAATATTGATGCGCATGATGAAAATTATAGACCATACTCAAAGAGTCTTGCGGTAGTAATTCAATAATTTTAACTTGATTATGTGGATTGCCAAACCACCCATGATGATTATATAATGCCACTTTACAGCCGATTTTATCAGCCTCAAATTTGATAAATTTAATGAATTCAATGGCTAAAGAAATGGACTGTTCCTGATTTAAATCTTCAAAATAATTATTGCTAAAACTAAGCCAGATAGTTGGTTTATACTCAACGTCTTTTAAAATGGATAACATTCTTTTGTTTGATGGACTCAATTTTCCAATACTATCCCTTTTGGCGTTAAGCCAAAGAAATATGGACATTATCTCAATATTATTTTCTTTAGCTAATTTGAATTCTTCTTTCATTTCAATCAAATGTCTTTCATCCCATTCATAACCATATTTGGTAAATCCCATTTTCTTGAGCATGTTAATACGGTCAATTGGCGATCTTTCTAATGAGTCGAAGTTAACAATGCACCAAGGAGTTAACTCCTCGAAGCTGTGTGAACTTTTAGTTTGTTTAGCGCAGGAAAAAATAACAAAGCATATTAGAAAGAAATAGATTAATTTAATTAGATTTTTCATCTTTTATTAGAATTATTCAATTTGGCCACTTCAATCGTGATGAATTTTGGCAAATAATTTGGTGTGCAATTTCGTGGTACAACTTCATCTTTATATAAGCCCGTTATTTTTCCAATGGAAATACACTTCTTACGATACTTTTCGTCCCATTTTCCTATTTGACCTGCGGTATAATTCATTGCCCATTGAACCTCTGGCTGTTCATTCATTATATTTTTTTCTATGGAAGATAGAAGGTATTCAGTATTTGAGTGCTCTGTATTTCCCATCCACCTTAACCTTGCCTGGTAATACCAAAACACTCGCCTTTGTAATGCAGAGGAACTTTTTTCCCAAGATTCTATAAGAGAAATTATCTTTTTATTCTTAGATAATTGGTTAGCCATTAACCAATCCATTAAATGAATGCGCTCATCAAATTCGTGTTCTTGAATCTCCTGGTCAAGTTTGTCAATCAGATCTTGATTTAGAAGCTTATTATCCATAATTAGAATTGCTAGTTGACGAGGTAAAAATTCCCCAGTAGACCAAAGTTCCATGGACAGATCATGATCTTTTTTTAATTCTTTTGCAATTTTTCTTAAGTCACCAAGCTTGGTCGATTCCTTGTCGATATTGCTATAAATGTTTTTTGCTTTAGAAGATAATTTCATTTTTTCTTAAATTATAAGTAACGTTTAGCTTATGAAGCGCAGCATTCCAACGGCCCTATAATATCAATACAGTATTACAGCCGGTTTATTTTATTTCATCCGTAAAGTGACCTTTATGCTTACCCTTGGAGAACTTATCAGCGTTGAATTCTTTTGATTTTCCTTTTGGGATAGATAAACTTTGCCATTCGTTTCCTTTTATCATTCTACCAACATATACAATTTGACCTATATGATAAGCATAATGCATCATTTGTCTATGAATAGCTTCTATGATAGAATGACTTTGATTTCTGATAAAAATTTCAGAATAGAAATTATCTTTATCAATCGAATTTAAAGCTTCAAAAAGACAATGCCATCCTTCATTCCATTTTTCAAGCATTTCAACTTTTGTTTTGATCACATACTCAAATTCTAAATCTCTATTTCGCCATTCCTTTTCTCCATCAGAAGTCAAAAAATGAGTCCATCTTGATTTCATATTTCCCCAAAGGTGATTCACTGTAATCGCTATCGAATTACTTTCTTTATTATACTGCCAAAACAATTCATCTTCATTTAGTTGGGCAAAAGTTTTTTCTCCAAGTATTTTGTAATACTCAAACTGCTTTAGGGCACTATTTAGATAATTTTCTTCCATTTCTTATAATTGGCTACAACTTGTTCCTGTATTACTGCGTTGCTATAGAACTAAGATAGTAAAAATGAGAAAACCAATAATTCGGAAGCAAGAAAATCCCGAAGGGAATTTCAGAGCAATTAACCTGCCTTCGGGTTTGCCAGCCACAGGAGGGTAGGCAGGTTAAACACGTTGATATCTGTTGGCTAAATTCTTTAAAATTATTTGATTATCAGTTGAATTATAGTAACTATTCCAATAAGAAGAATAAATAATAATGATAACCTTCGAAACTTGGACTGCGGTACGTATACTAGTATCTTCTTTCCAATAAATGAGCCTAATAAACCAATAACAAATAAAAAAGGAACATATTTCAGATCATGCTTGTGAATGTAACCATTATTGTAGTAAACAAATGTTCTCGAAAAATCAATCATAAAGTCTATAAAAGCGGAAGTTGCAATGAATACACTTTTTTCTAAATTAAATGCAGCCATAGTCAAGCCTCTAATTGCTCCTCCCGTTCCTAATAATCCCGCTGAAAATCCAGAAAAAGAGCCTCCAATAATGGCATTTTTATTATTTGGAGAGATGGTAATTTTACTTTTAATTAGAAAAAACAGACTAAGTCCTACTAAAAATATTCCTAAAAATATTTCTAAAAAGACACTATTCATTAACTTTGAAAGTAATCCTCCCACGATGACAAAAACTACTGACGGAATACCAATACTTATCAATAATTTTTTGTTCAAGCCCTTTTTAAATAGAAATATTTTACTCAAATTACTTGATAAATGAAATATTGCTGTAAGACCTAAAACAGAATAGAAATCAAAATAAAAATTACCAAGTGGCACAAAGAAAACCGATGAGCCAAAACCACCAATGGTACCAATTACTTCGGCTACTAGAGCTAATAGTATAAAAATGAAGTTGATATCTTTCATTCAGATTTTTTTTCAACTTGCAGTTAACGTTTCCATGTATGATATCGTTGCGGGAAAATCCTATTGTTTTTCCGAGTCTGGAATCAACACGACTTAAAGTTAGGGATTTCTTTGAAGAAATTACAAGCTATAGATTATACCAGCCTTTCACTATAAATTTTTATTGAGGTGTACAGGCTTGTTGTTGTGCTTTCGATGATTTTTGAATATTTTATAAAGGTTATAATTAACTCTATTTATTTGCCATCAATTTCTTAGTTTCTCTTCCTGCGATCC
>CBDUPN010000132.1:0-4610 GCA_965369125.1 uncultured Aureibaculum sp.
TCGTAATGTGCGGTGATCCAAAAGAAATTGCGTTTTTCTTTGGGCACAAAACCTCCCAAATGTTCGCGCAAAGCAGGTTCAAAATAGTCTTTTACGGTTACGATCTCATTTTTATCTAAAAATGTCAACAGGCTTTGGGCAGATGCTTCGGCCATTCGATCGTATTCTTCCTTTGTGCCGGCATCGATAAGTTGGGGTAGATCACGATTTCTATGTTCTTCCAGTTTAAGTGAAGACCAGGCCCTGGCAAGCTCCCTTTTTAAGATCATTACTTCATCTTCCCATGTTAAGGGCACCAGGTGAACGTTTTGCAAATACCAGGTATAATTCTCTTTACCAATGCCCGAAGGCCCCGTTTTAGATTTCGATGCTGTCTCCAGCCACAGTACCAGATCATCGGTTGAAGTAATAGCATCTTGAATACTGTTTACCAATGTTTTATCCTTTTTAACACCAGGCTGATCCAGTATCTTTTTTAGGTTAGCACTTTGTCCCTTGATATCACGGATGCCTGCGATCCAAAGATCTTTGGCATTACCCGTTAGATTTATTTTTGCCTGGGTATTCAGCGGCGGAATTACACTCAAGTCGCCCAACAATTGCTTTCTTCTTTCTTTGGTTAGCGGAAAGGTATAAGTCCATATCTCAGTGGTCATATGATGGGTAGGTCCTTCATGGGCAGGTACATCACTGCGATAATTCCATAACGATTTATAGAATGCAGGATCTCGCTGCCAGGGTTTTAATACACGATGGTTAAAATCATACCCGTTCATTTCTGCCCAGACGATAAACCAGTCTACCTGCTGGTGAACAGGCCACGAAACGGTGTCGATCGCATGTAATTTTGCCTGTAATGTTTTGAATTGGGGCCAGCGTTTTTCAAAGGTCTCTGCTGTATAATCAGGAGCGCCATCTCGAAGTGGTGGTTTTTCGAAAGCCCGCCATTCTTTAAATAAAGATACCAGTTCGTTATAGTTTTCTTGTTGTGCTTGTAGCGGTTGCATAACCATTAATAATAATAAAGTGAATAAAATAAAGTGCGATCTATGCATTGTCTTAAAAAATTCAAAGTTTGTACTCTCAAATATATGGTTTAAATTTTTTATTGAATATACAAATGCCAGTTCAATTGACCTAAAACTGATCCTTGTTGAGCTTCTAATATATTTTTCTATATTTAGAATCATAAATTAACCAACCCAATGCGCAAATTCCCGAATGCCCTTGTTATCATGATAGGGTTTATTTTATTTTCGAGTATATTAACCTATATCATTCCCCAAGGCAGTTACGAAAGAATAACAAATCCTGAAACCAATCAGGTCAAAGTTGTCGAGGGTTCGTATAGGGTAATCGAGTCAGAGTCAATTTCAATTTTTGATATTTTTATGGCGATACCCCAAGGAATTATCGGGAGGGCAGATGTGATCACTTTAATTCTATTATTGGGAGGTTGCTTTTATGTAATCGACAAAACGGGTGCTTTAAAAGAAGGCATTGTTTATTTAACTATAAAATTGAAGGGTTTTGAAGAAATATCACTCGTGCTGGTCTCATTGGTTTTTGCGGCAGGAGGTGCCCTTAGTGGCCTCCAGGAGGAAATTATAGCGATGACACCCGTAATGTTATATTTTACTTCAAGATTGGGGTATGACGCATTTGTAGCGGTAGGTGTGAGTTTTGGCTCTGCCGTAATCGGCAGCTCTTTTAGTCCTATTAATCCATTTGCGGTAGTAATCGCACAAAACGAAGCTGGTCTGCCTTTTCTTTCGGGAAGCGGCTACAGGCTTCTCATTCTATTCATAGCCTTTAGTTTGTGGATGTATATGATGATAAGATATGCTAATAAGAACAGGGTGCCAAAGCTGGAAGCGGCGACAATCACAGAAAAATCTTTAAGTGCCCGCAGTGTCATCATCCTAATTCTGGTAGCACTCACATTCGCTATTTTGATCTACGGCATGTTGGTACTCGATTGGGGATTTGTAGAAATGACAGCCGAATTTTTTGTATTGGGCATCATCGTTGGCATCGTAGGTAAATTGGGCCTTAATGGAACCAGTGAAGCCTATATTAACGGATTCAAAGAAATGACCTTTGCGGCTATCATTTTAGGATTGGCCAATAGCATTTCGATCATATTAAAGCAGGGAATGATCATTGATTCTATTATTCACGGGCTGTTTACACCAATGCAATATTTGCCTAAAAGCCTTGCGGCGGTCTTTATGATGCTCTCTCAATCGGTATTGCATTTACCGGTACCGAGTTATTCAGGCCAGGCCATTCTAACCATGCCAATTCTGTTACCGCTTTCAGATCTCATCGGTTTAACCCGCCAGGTATGTGTACTTGCTTATCAATACGGGGCCGTGATGATGGATATGATTGTCCCTACCAACGGTGCCTTAATGGCCGTGATCGCTATTGCGGGAATCTCATTCGATAAATGGATAAAATTTGCCTTAAAGCCAATGCTGATAATATTGGCCTTGTGTGCCCTTGCTATTATCGTCGCTATTTTTATTGGGTTTTAAATTTTTAAGCTTATTTTTTATTTAATGATTGGTTTTGGCCATTAAGAGAACCGGTATGCCGAACTCATGCTTAGATCACTTGATTGATATTTTAACCTTTTTGGTAATATTGTCGGCCGCATTACCTACATAGCATATATAATCTCCTTTTTCGAGGTTCCAATCGGCTATCGACTCATCATAAAAGGCTAAGGAATTCACGGGAATATCAATTTCTACCGTTTTATTTTTTCCGCTATCGACAAATACCTTTTGAAATCCTTTTAATTCTTTTAAAGCCCTTTTGACCTTAGATTTTGGTTTACCGATATAGACTTGTACTACTTCAGATCCGTTCATCGTACCAACATTATCAACCGTGCACGAAACCTTGATGTTTTCATTGTTAGTATAAGTTTTTTTGTCAGTTTTAATATTGGTCAAATTAAAGTTGGTATACGACAGGCCATAACCGAAGGCGTATAGCGGTTTGATCTTTTTAGTATCGTGCCAGCGGTATCCCACTAAAATATCTTCTTTATAATATTGGTTAACACCATCTCCGGGGTACGATGATTCACCAAAATAATGTGCGGCATTGTCGTTTAATTTTGCCGGAAAGGTAAATGGCAGTTTTCCTGAAGGGTTTACATCACCACTGATCACATCTGCGATGGCATGTCCAGCCATACTGCCCAAATACCATGCTTCCATGAGTCCGTTCACTTTGTCAAGCCACGGCATTTCTACAGCATTTCCCGAAAGAAGAATAAAACCGATATTCTTATTTACCTTGTAAATCTCGTTAAGTAAGCCTTCCTGTCCGAATGGCAATCCGAATTCCTGCCTGTCATCCCCTTCACAATCCTGTAAATGGCTTTTGTTCAATCCACCCACAAATAGTACGATGTCGGCATTTTTGGCCGTTTCGATGGCATTTATTTTAAGGGAATCGAGGTCTAAGGTAGGAGGTAAGACCTGTGCATATGCCGATGGACCCGTTTCATAACCCATGGCATGTAAAATGGTCGCATTTTTAAACCGGGCCCTAATGCCTTCCAAGGGCGATATTTCAAATTTTGGTTTTAATTCAGAAGAGCCTCCGCCTGCGGTCATAGACCGGGTGGCGTTTTCGCCAATGACCGCTATCGTTAGGTCCTTATCATCTTTAATCGGGAAAAAGCCATCTTTATTCTTTAATAACACAATACCTTCGGTAGCGACCTTTCTGGCCACCTCATGATGATCTTTTGTATTCATCTTCCCCAATGGCCTATTATTACTCATGTTGGTTCTAAACATCAATCTTAAGATCCTTCTTACTTTATCGTCGACCACAGATTCTGGTATTTCGCCTGTTTTAAGTAGTTCTAAAAACGGATTTGCCAAATAGTAATTATCGTAATAAGATTCTGTAGTTGTTCCAAGGCCATCGGTACCCGTACCCATTTCCATATCCAAGCCATATAAAGCAGATTCCATCGTATTATGCGCACCGCTCCAGTCGCTAATAACAACACCGTCGAAGTTCCAGTCTGTTTTTAAGATCTTATTTAATAATAGCTCATTATGACAACAATATTGTCCTCTAAATTTGTTATAAGCCCCCATCATTGCCCATGCGCCGCCCTCGTGTACGGAGGCTTTAAATGCGGGTAAGTAGATCTCGTATAAGGCTCTGTCGCTTACTTCTACATTAATTATATCGCGCCAGTGTTCCTGGTTATTCAAGGCAAAGTGTTTTACGCAAGCCGCCACCCCATTTTTTTGCACGCCATGAATATAAGGCACCACCAGGGTAGATGCCAGGAATGGGTCTTCACCCATATATTCAAAATTACGGCCGTTTAAGGGGGTTCTGTAAATATTAACCCCGGGGCCTAATAAGACATCTTTCTTTCTATACCGGGCTTCCTCACCCAAACTAAAACCATAGTTGCCAGATATTTCAGGATTAAAAGTGGCTGCCAGGCATGTTAATGCAGGGAATGCGGTAATATAATCATTGGTCCAGCCTGCATATGCCCAATCATCCCAGCTTATTTCTGCGCGCACACCGTGTGGACCATCAGCCATCCAAATTTCGGGAAT
>CBDUPN010000133.1:0-4593 GCA_965369125.1 uncultured Aureibaculum sp.
GTTTGCAACAGAAATTCTTTTAATGCTTCTAATTCCTGATTCACTTCAATTCTGATCGCTTGAAAGATCTGAGCCAGTATTTTGTTTTCTACCTTTTTAGGCAAGAAACTTTGTAATGCTTCTTTTAATTGGAAACTGGTTTTTATCTGTTGTTTTTCCCTGCTTTCAACGATCTGTTTCGCCAGGGCTTTTGCATTTCTCAATTCACCATATAAAAACAGAATATCACTTAATTTCGATTCGCTATAATGATTAATTACTTCATAGGCCGAGATCTTTAAACCCTTGCTCATTCGCATATCCAAGACCGCATCAAACCGTGTTGAGAAGCCTCTATCTGCTACATCGAACTGATGAGACGAAACGCCAAGATCTGCCAAAATTCCATTGACCTTTTGTACGCCATAGAACTTTAAAAACCTTTTGATATGCCTAAAATTTTCGTGAATTAACACAAACCGATCATCGTCTATTTTGTTTTTGAGAGCATCTTCATCCTGATCAAAGGCATACAGCTTTCCTTCAGGGCCCAATCTTTTTAAGATCTCCTTTGAATGACCGCCGCCACCGAAAGTAACATCGACATAGATCCCATTGGGAATAATCTCTAAACCATCAACACTTTCAAAGAGCAATACCGGATTATGATAACTCATCTATGATGTCATTATCGTTACCCATAACATCTTCTGCTAATTGTGCAAAATCAACCGTTGCATCATCTATAGCTTTTTCGTAATTATCCTTGTCCCAGATCTCAATGATATTCACCGCTGAAGACAACACAATATCTTTAGAGATTCCGGCAAAAGAATGCAAGTCCTTTGGTATCAATAACCTTCCTGTACCGTCTAACTCTACCATCTTAACTCCGGCAGTAAATCGACGAATAAAGTCATTGTTCTTTTTTACAAACCTGTTGAGCTTATTTACCTTCTGCATAAGAAGATTCCATTCGCTCATGGGGTATAATTCTAAACATGGCTGAAAAACTGCACGTTTTAAAACGAATCCTTCAGACAGCACGCCATCAAGCTGTTTTTTAAGGGGTGACGGCAACATGAGCCTCCCTTTGATGTCAGCTTTACATTCGTATGTACCGATAAGATTTACCACTTAATACAGATTTTAATGACAAATATACAGATTTTTACCACTTTTTACCATTTTTTCCCACTTTGTTAATAACTAATTTCAAGCCTATTTATTGTATTGATTAGCAGATATTTATATTTAGGTCAAATTATTTTGAAAAGAAAAGTATTCTCTTTTTAAAGAAAAGCAGTATTTTCAACCAAATTGGTTAATTTTGTTGTTTTCAAAATATAATTTCGATTAATGGGTGAGAAATTTAAAACGGAAGGTAAATTCAAATACTTAGAATCTGGTAAAGGCAGGCCAATTATCATATTACATGGATTAATGGGGAATCTGAGTAATTTTGAAGGCGTTTTCGAACACTTTTCTAAAATTGGCTATAACGTTCTCATGCCAGAATTACCTATTTACACACGTCCATTATTAAAAACGAATGTTAAGAATCTTGCCAAATTCATAAAAGAATTTACGGTCTACAAAGGATTGAATAACTATATCTTATTGGGGAATTCTTTAGGAGGTCATATTGCCCTGTATTACACCAAACATAATCCTGAAAAAGTGAGTGGTATTGTGCTTACAGGAAGTTCTGGCCTTTATGAAAATGCCATGGGCGAGAGTTATCCCAAACGCGGTGATTATGAGTATATAAGAAAAAAAACCGAAGATGTTTTTTATGACCCTAAGATCGCCACCAAAGAAATTGTTGATGATATTTATAATACCTTAAATGACAGACACAAACTAATAAGGACCCTGGCCTTGGCCAAAAGTGCCATAAGGCACAATATGGCTTCAGACCTGCCAAAAATGAAAATGCCTGCCGGTTTGATCTGGGGTAAAAACGACACGGTGACCCCTCCGGAAGTGGCCGAAGAATTCCACAAATTATTACCCAATTCATCACTATACTGGATAGATAAATGCGGGCATGCCCCCATGATGGAAAGACCAGATGAATTTAACGTTTTACTCGAAAAATGGCTTAAAAAAGAGAAGCTGTAATTAGTGATGAAAATTAAATCTGCCGAATTTGTCATTAGCAATACCAATATAGACAAATGCCCTAAAGAATTAATTCCGGAATATGCCTTTATCGGAAGATCAAACGTGGGTAAATCTTCACTGATCAATATGCTGGTTGGTAAAAAGAACCTGGCTAAAACTTCAGGAAATCCGGGCAAAACGCAATTGATCAATCATTTTAAGATCAACGATGAATGGTTCCTGGTAGATCTACCGGGCTATGGCTATGCCAAGGTTTCCAAAACCAAAAGGCAATCGTTTCAAAAATTTATAACCGATTATTTTCTAAAACGCAAACAATTAATTTGTACTTTTTTACTGGTAGATTGCCGGCATGAACCGCAAAAGATCGACCTGGATTTTATGCAATTCCTGGGTGAAAATGAAATCGCTTTTTGTATTGTATTTACAAAATCGGATAAATTAAACGGCTCAACCCTCAATAAAAATTTAAAAGTTTACGAGCAGAAAATGCTAGAGGCCAATTGGGAAAGTATGCCTCAAACATTCATCACCTCGGCAACCTCAAAAGCAGGACGCGAAGAAATTTTGGGTTTTATTGATGATGTGAACCAAAATATGCGGCAATAATTTCATTACATGAAAACCAATAAAGATAACCTACTTGTCCTTTATGAAGATAATCATATGATCATCATCAATAAAAGACCGGGTGATATTGTTCAGGGCGATAAAACAGGCGACCCGCCGCTGAGCGAAATCGTTAAACAATATATTGCCAAAAAATACCAGAAAAAAGGGAATGTGTTTTTGGGCGTGGTTCACAGGCTCGACAGGCCAACAAGCGGAATCGTTATTTTTGCAAGAACTTCCAAAGCACTTGAGCGTTTAAACAAAATGCTACGCGACAAACAGATCAAAAAAACCTATTGGGCCATCGTAAAAAATAAACCTGAAAAAGTAAACGATACACTGATCCATTATTTAAAAAAGAATCCTAAGAATAACAAATCGACTGTTTTCCCCAGGGAATCTGAAGGGTGCAAAAAAGCCATTTTACATTATAAACTCATCAAAGAATTAGACAATTATTATCTGTTGGAGATCGATCTTGAAACCGGAAGGCATCACCAGATAAGGGCCCAACTCTCGGCCATCAATTGTGCCATCAAAGGCGATCTAAAATATGGTTTTAACAGAAGTAATCCCGATGGCGGCATCTGTTTGCATGCAAGAGAAATACAATTTATACATCCGGTAAGTAAAGAAAACATCGATATTACAGCAAAAACGCCAGATAGCCCTATCTGGAAAAGTTGTGAATAATTATCTTTTTAAGATCTCAAATTTCTCCTGAATAATTTCTGCAATGGGCCTGTCTTCAATTTTACTTTCAAGCCATGATAATATATCTAAATATAAGAATGACCTCCTTTCATAGGGATCGTCTTCAAATTTTTTGAGCCTGGTGTGTAATTTTACAAATTCTTTCTTAAAATCCTGCGGATAAACATCACCTATATTCCTTAAAAATTTAATCATTTCTTTCTGAACGCTGTGTAATTCGTTCATTTTTAAAAGGAACTTATAGGTACTTTTTAACTGAACTTCAAGGTGGTAGTCAAATCCGATATCATAATGCGCTACTAGGCTTAAAATTCTGGAAAAACATAATAGATCTTCACGCATCTGAAGCGATTTATTATTTATGATCTTATCAAGATAAACGATACTCATTTTACAATCTCCGGCACCAAAATATAAACTGGCTATTTTATAATATAAGACCATGATGTGATGCTCATCCAGCCTGTCTTTATACCGCTTGATACCATTTAAAATAACCTCAACCAAAGGTAATCCCTCTTTAAAACTACCTTCTAAAAAATGAAGGTTCAGCTTATTGCTTTGAACATATAAAAAACTAAGCACTGCTACATTATCTTCTTTTGGCAGCAGGTTGCTGTCATCTATAACCTCCTCTAATCTTTTAAGGGTTTTTTTGAATTTTGAATGATATTTTATAAAAAAAAGCGATTCTAATAAATAATGATTCCCCTTAAGAAAGAACACAGGATTCAAAGAGATCATACTTTCATTCTTGTAGAACATATCAACCCATTTGGCCGAATATTTATAGCAGGATAAAAAGTCCTGTACCAGAAAACTATACCAAAGATTTGATTTATACAACCACAATTTTTCTCTAAAGCCCAAATCCTTCATCTTAAATTGCGGCATTCTATCGTGAAAGTACTTTGTTATGACCTTATATTCCTTATCATTTTTTACATAACCGGTCTTGAGCATAATACCATAAAGCTGCAATGATAAATTAGACAACTTACTTGTAATGGTATTTTGAATACTCAGGGTTTTGGCCTGTTCGGTCAATTCATCGGCCCTGTTACTTATACTTCGCGTAATATATTGTGATTCAATTACTTTTTCGAGTTCCACTATTTCATAGGCCGCATTTTTCTCTTCATTCTCGATGGCCATATTTTT
>CBDUPN010000134.1:0-4585 GCA_965369125.1 uncultured Aureibaculum sp.
ATACTTTCATAACCATCCATTAAATCTTTAAAATCGAGTTTCTGAGATTCCTGAATTAAAGGATAAACTACATATACCTGTCTTCCTTTAGCAATTTCTTCCTTCATAAATTTAAATACACTCAACCGGTTGCTATCATAACGATGGGCAGTAAGGACTTGTTTTCGGCCAGGAGGTAATTCGTCAATAACAGAAATATCAAGGTCTCCATAGACACTCATAGCTAATGTACGTGGTATAGGTGTTGCCGTCATTACCAAAATATGCGGCGGATATTCATTCTTCATCCACATTTTGGCCCGCTGGGCGACACCAAAACGATGTTGTTCGTCTATAATGGCCAAACCCAAATTTTTGAACTGCACCTTATCTTCCAGTAAGGCATGGGTACCAATTAGAATATGTAATGAGCCATTTTCAAGAGATTCGTGAATAATATTTCGCTCTTTGGTCTTAACCGATCCCGTTAAAAGGCTTACAGAAATATCAAGTCCTTTAAGTAATGCCGAAATAGCATTGAAATGTTGTACCGCCAATATTTCTGTTGGCGCCATTAAACAGGCCTGAAAACCATTGTCTAAAGCAATTAGCATTGTCAATAAAGCAACAATCGTTTTTCCCGATCCAACATCTCCTTGTAATAACCTATTCATTTGTGCGCCAGTGGCCATGTCTTTGCGAATTTCCTTAATTACCTTTTTCTGTGCTTTTGTTAATTCAAAAGGTAAATGGTCTTTGTAAAAAGTATTAAAATTCTCACCAACGGTTTCAAAAATAAAGCCCTTGATCTTAGATTTATGTAAAAGTTTTTTTCTAATAAGCTGTAGCTGGATAAAAAATAATTCTTCGAACTTTAATCTTTGCTGGGCTTTGGTTAATAAATTTTGATGGGTTGGGAAATGAATATTGAATAAAGCTTCGCTTTTAGACATCAATTTAAAGCGATCTATAATTTGGGTAGACAAGGTTTCCGAGAAGGTATTATTAGCTTCTAAAAAAACCTGTTGCATAATCTTAATAATAACCCTATTGGTAATGCCTTTATTAGTAAGTTTTTCTGTTGAAGGATATACCGGTTGCATGGCAGATTGCAGGCTTTTTTTATAATCTGATACCAATTCTAATTCAGGATGTGGCATATTAAACATACCATTGAACCAATTTACCCGCCCAAAAGCCACATAAGGTGTATCTACCTTTAAGGCCTCTTTGATCCATTTTTGACCTCTAAACCAAACCATCTCCATAGTTCCTGTTTCGTCTGCAAAGGTCGCTACCAATCTGCTTCCGCGCTTCTGTTGAATGGTCTTAAGATCGCGTATCTTACCAATAATTTGAACTTCAGAAGAATTTTGCTGTAACTGATTGATCTTTAAAAATTGTGTTCTATCTATATAACGATTCGGAAAAAAATTAATTAGATCAGCAATGGTTTTGATATCCAATTCTTTCCTTAACAACTCAGCCCTGGCAGGGCCGACTCCTTTTAAATATTCGATCGAAGTATGTAAATTTACAGTTAGCAAGGAAGTATTTTTATTGACGAATATACTAATTACAAAGCTGAAATTAAATGAATTTAATGGTTATATTTGAGGAATTCGTTAGTATAACTTGATCGAAAATTACTCCATTTATTGATAGCAAAAGCTTATTAAACTACTGAATAAACACTAAATGTAAAATGAATAATAATAAATTGAATTTTAGTCTGCTATTAATCTTCTTATTTGTGATTGATATCTTTTATGCGCAAGATTGGGCCAATTTAAACAAATACAAAATTGAAAATGACAATCTAGGATTGCCTGCGTTAAATGAATCTCGTATTGTTTTTATGGGTAATTCAATTACTGAAGGTTGGGGTACCATCCGTCCTGATTTTTTTAATGGAAAGCCATATATTAATCGAGGTATAAGCGGTCAAACAACACCCCAGATGCTCCTTAGATTCAGAGCTGATGTAATTGATCTCAAGCCAACTGCAGTTATCATTTTAGCGGGCACAAATGATATCGCAGGTAATACTGGGCCAATGACATATAAAATGATCATGGATAATATAATTTCGATGTGCGAACTAGCAAAAGCCAATGATATCAAAGTTATTATTTCATCCATATTACCGGCATTTGATTATCCATGGAAACCGGGACTTGAACCTTATAGAAAAATTCCTGAATTAAACACAATGTTGAAAAATTATGCTGATGACCAGGGCATAGTTTACCTCGATTACTTTTCTTCTATGGTGGATGACAAAAATGGCTTAAAAAAAGAATATGGTAATGATGGAGTACATCCAAATGCCAAAGGTTATAAAATAATGGAAGTACTTGTACAGAAAGCTATAGGAGATGTCTTAGGCAAAAATTAAAATAATCAATGAAATTAAAGATCCCGCCAGCCGTTCAAACCCTAATTTTTGCTGCTTTCATGTGGTTGATAGACCAATATTCTTCTATAGGAAATGTTTCATTTATTCATCAAAAAACTCTAGCAACCATAGTATTTGTTATTGGTGCCTTCATTGCTGTGATTGCTGTTGTGCAATTTATCAGTGCTAAAACGACATCTGACCCCATGCATCCTTCGAAAGCTGAGCAACTTGTAACTAATGGAATTTACAATTATTCTAGAAACCCTATGTATTTGGCAATTTTAGTTGTTCTTATTGCATGGATGTTAGCCTTAGGTAATTTTTTTAATTTAATTATTGTCGGGATTTTTATTTGGTATATTACTAAATTCCAGATAAAACCCGAAGAAGAAGCTTTAATTAAACTTTTTGGAAATAAATATGTCGATTATTGTAATAATGTAAGGCGTTGGATCTGAAATAGATTTATAAAATTAATTTTCCATTTGTTATAATTAAGACAAAAAAAACTCCCTTAGTTAAGGAAGTTTTTTATGTTGTAAAATAATTAATTTTTAACGAGCCTTTTTGATCAAAGTTGCCATATAGGTCCAGGTTAAATCCCTGGTTTCCAGAGCCTCACTAATCGCCTTTTGCTGTTCCGCAGTAACCGTCTCAGTATTACTTTGCGGCGGCATAAAAAATTGATTATAATCTTTATACATATCGACCGTTATGTGTGATGCAAAAACTTCGCTCCCCCTAGGCAACATTATTCTCATTAAACCCCAATTTTCTCTACTTCCATTGTCGACTTCTTTTTGATGCATTGGTTTAAATATTGTTGATTCCATATTTTCGTATTTCGAATAATTACCTGTAGTCGTTTTCATCATATTGATAGCTGCTATAGTTCCTAATGGCATCTCGAATTCGTCTTTAGTAACATCTATTTGTTCTAAATAGAGTCTTACTGCCAGATCACGGGTCTTAGAGGTATAATCGAAATTTTTATTGAGTTCATCCTGAGACATATCGGGATAAGCAGCATTAAGGGCAGCCTGAATATCTCCTCCGTTAAACATTTTTACAGGGTCGGAAAATAAGGTAACCGTTAGGTATTGATATCCTTGATCCTCACCTCCCGGCTGTAGTCTCCAAAGATCCCATCCAATGATATCCCCATTTTTAATTCTTTGATCGTGGAGTTTTTCCCAAAAAGTTTCTGTTTTATCATATACAATCTCTTGCTCTTCATCCACTTTCATGAATTCAAACAACAAATAAAGTTTATCTTGTGCAAAGACATTACCGCCAATTAAAATTATCGTTAATATCAATAATATTTTTTTCATATGTATAAAGTTTATTGGTTAGTAATAAAATGATTCAATTCTAAATTTAATAAATATTTCTCATATATGTTGTTAATTCCTTGAATTATTGATTTAATCTTATCTGTAAAAACTTTTTTTTCAAGTCTTAAATTAGGTTAAATGACCAAAAATATTTCATTGATTTTTACACGAAAATGGTTATTTATTCTAGTCATCCAAATTTCAAAAATTTCCATAGTGTAATTAATAAAACCTTCAATTCGGTTAAAGCATATTTAAATTCCAACCTTCTGAAAAATAATTCAAGACCTTCGGACAATAAACCAAGGGTCTCGTCCTGCTGAGCTAATTTTTCTATCTAATAATTCTTAATTTGACGAAACTATATACCTCTTAATTCATTTATTATGAAAACTAAAATAAATCTAACATTAGTAACGCTTGGTCTTTTTCTAATTATTTGGTTTACAAATTCCAAGTTGATTGACAAACAATCAGAAGCAAAACCCCTAGTCGCGATGAATTTTGTCAAATGTACTGCGCCAAAATATTTATTAACAGCAGATACAACCAAACAAATTTCTCCACTCTTTAATAATTTGGGTACCCTTAATTTTAACATTAGTACTTCTAACGATAGGGCTCAGGCATTTTTTAATCAAGGTTTAAAACTTAGCTATGCCTTTAATCATGCAGAAGGACACAGATCTTTTATGGAAGCCTCAAGATTAGACCCTAATTCGGCCATGACCTATTGGGGACAGGCTTTTGCCTTAGGACCAAATATTAATGATCCACAACCAGATGATGAGCGCAAGAGAACATATAATGAGGCTATAGCCAAAGCCAAAAAACTAGCATCATCATCAACACCAAAAGAAAAAGCCTT
>CBDUPN010000135.1:0-4575 GCA_965369125.1 uncultured Aureibaculum sp.
TTTTTAAAAGGTATTGAGAATGAGGCCAACTGAAATGACAGAAGCCTATATTAAACACGATATGGTAATTGATAATAAAAAAGCCCCATTATAAAACCGATTTTCCATGATATCCATTAGGATATAAGTCATATTTTTGCTTCATGAAACTACCGGATTTTATATTATCTATTGTCGATATGCCCAATGAGGAATTGAATGAAATACTTTCTTATTTCAAAAAGGAAACATACGCAAAAGGCCACAAAATTATAAATCAGGGAAAAATTTGTAAAAAGCTTTATTTTATAGAAAAAGGACTTGCCAGAAGTTTTTATTATAATGATAACGGAAAAGAGATTACCGCATGGTTTTTTGATGAAGGAGGTTTTATGACAAGTGCGGAAAGTTTTTTTCAAAAATCTCCAAGTTTTTATGAAACAGAACTACTAGAAGATAGTATCTTATATGCAATCACTAATTCAGAGTTGGAAAAGTTATTTCAAAAATATCATGCTATGGAACGGTTTGGAAGATTACTTTCCGTTCAACTCTTAAGTGATGTGCTCGATAATCTAAATGCACTGAAATTTAAAATTGCCAAGGAGCGATATGATTTTATGATCAATAAATTTCCAACTATTTCATATAGAGTACCCCTGGGTGATATGGCTTCTTATCTAGGGATAACTCAAGAGACCCTCAGTAGAATTAGAGCCAAATCTTAGCGCATACGTATCTGCCGCCTTATTTTTTCGGAATAGAATTATTTGATATAGATCAAATTTTAATAAATCAATCTGTGTGAACTTTGTCCCTGAATTTTAGACAAATCAAACACTGATCATGAACGAAATAAGCAGGATAAAAACGACCTTACTTTTCATTGCAGCAATAATCTTAATTAATACCTCAAGTGCCCAATTACTCGACACCGATCTAATCCGTTTAATGGATAAAGCCAAAGAAAAAAACAGGGCCATCAAAATAAATGACCTGAATAGCGAACAAGCGCGGATAGACGGTAAGATCGCTCTGAATACTTTTTTGCCTAAACTCACAATAAATGGAAGCTATACAAGATTAAATGATGATTTAACATTTGATGACGATACTCAAAAATTATTACTGGGAACTCAGAAACTTTTAATTAAAGAGGCCATGGGAATACCTTTTAATGTCGCTTTACCGGAGGGGGTATCAACAACTGAGATAGAACCATTATTAGGTAAGGATGTTTTGAAAACATCATTGGATTTGGATTGGGTGCTATTTAGTGGATTTAAAGTTAGCAACGCCGTAAAGGCATCTAAACATAAAGGAAAATCCTTCTTTTATGCCAACCAGATCGAAACGAATAAACTCGAATTGAAGTTAATAGATACCTATGATAATTTATCACTTACCATAGCATCTGAAGAGGTGTTAAATAGTACTGAGCGCTATTTGAACGAAGAAGAAAAATTTATCAATAGCGCCATAAAAAATGGATTGGCAACACCAATTGATAGGAGGAAAATTTTATTGGCCAAACATAAAATAGAGATTAAACGTGCTGAGATTCATAACAATCGAGAACTTTTATTAGCATTATTACATCAGATAACTGATGAAGATAATACCGTTTTAAAACAACTAGAACCAAGGTTGAGACCATTGGGTATCAATCCAAGCATGGAAAACCTCCAAAGAGGAGAGATCAAAGCTTTGGGCGAGGCGGTAATTGCTACTGAATATCAGGAAAAAATGGAAAGAAGCCATTTTATTCCGAAAATCGCACTTAAAGGGCATTATGAATTACTAAAGGACGACCTTTCTTTATTCGACCCCGATTGGTATGTAGGGATTGGCATTAAATGGAATGTATTTGATGGGAATATTGCCAGGAATAAAGCAAAAAAAATTCAGGCTGAAAGGATGAAGTACGAGGAGCAAATTCTTGAAACAGAAGAGTTGATCAAATTAAGTGAAACTAAGGCCAAATTAGCGCTGGAATTAGCCAACGAAAACATAGTAATGACACAAGAGGAAGTCGTGCTGGCTTCCAATGTTTATGATATGGTCAATAAGCAATACCGTAATGGACTCTCAACCATTACCGAATTATTAGATGCACTTAATGAAGTTGAAAGGGCTAAGTTCGACTTGCAACAATCTTATTATAAACAACGTAAGGCAGGTTTCGAATTATTACATGCCAAAGGACAATTAACAAGTCTACTTTAAAATTAAGAAATATTTAAAATGAAAAAATTAACCATGATTTTAATATCTGCCGTGATGCTTTTTACGAGCAGTTGTATTAATAAAAATAATGAGATTTCCGATTTACGCGGTAAGGTTAAATTTGAGACCATTTCTGTTAGCGGTAAGCTTTCGGGCAGAATAAAAGATATCTATGTAACTGAAGGGCAGCGGGTAAATAAAGGAGATACGCTGGCACTGCTTGATGTTCCAGAACTCGGAGCAAAGTTACTTCAGGCTGATGGAGCAATTGAAGCGGCCCAAGGACAACTTGAAATGGCTTATAATGGCGCCACCAATGAACAAATTGATCAGCTAGATAGCCAATTAGAATCTGCGAAATCCCAACTAAATTTTGCAAAGGAATCTTTTACTCGGGTGCGTAATATGTACCAAGATTCACTTATAGCCACTCAAAAATTTGATGAGGCTAAAATGAAACTAGAAATGGCGAAAGCACAGGTGAAGACCTTAGAGGTAAAAAGAAAAGAAATTGTAAAAGGTGCAAGAAAAGAGATCATCGCACAAGCCAAAGGACAGTTGACACGGGCCGAAGGTGCAAAAGGTGAAGTTCTGATCGCTGAAGAGGAAAAATACCTTATTGCTCCCGTAAATATGTCTATTGAAACCATTACTTTGCATAAAGGTGAGTTAGCCACTCCGGGTTATACCATTTTCAATGGCTACGAAACCAATAACGTGTTTTTCAGGTTTACCGTGAGTGAATCTAAAGTGTATAACTATTCCTTAGGCCAGCGATTAACAGTTTACAATCCCTATACTAAAGATGAAATTCTGTCTGAGATCATTG
Organism: uncultured Aureibaculum sp.; assembly: GCA_965369125.1. GTDB lineage: Bacteria > Bacteroidota > Bacteroidia > Flavobacteriales > Flavobacteriaceae > Aureibaculum. The sequence continues at coordinate 3,035 of CBDUPN010000135.1, forward strand.
CAGTGAACCAATTAGCGAGATATGCTGATATTACCAGTACTTCACCATTGTACAAATTATCAGAAGCCATTTACGAATTGAAATTAATACCGGTACATAAAGAATCTTTAGCAAACCTGTATATCAATTCAACGGTATTGATTAAATAAAAATAGCAATGAAACAATTTAAAAAATTACTTGGTGAAGAATTCCGACGCATATTTTCTAATGATGTCATAATGGCGATCTTTTTTGGTGCACCAATTGCTTATGGCTTATTATTTGGCTTTGTATATAAGCAGGCAAAAGTGCTTGACCTGCCTATTATGATTGTCGATCAAGATATCAGTCCGATTTCAGATAAAATAATAGACGCATTAGGTGATAGTGAAACGTTTCAAATAAGTGATATCCGATCTAGCCTTGGAAATATTGCATCAGAAATGCCAAGCAAAGAATATGCGGCCGTCATCACAATTCCGGCCGGATTTGAGGCCGACCTGCTTCAAAAAAGATACCCAGAATTAAGGATTGATTTAAACATGGCTAACATCTTAAATGCCAACTTTACGAGCAAAAGTATCCAAACCATTTTGGGAACCATAAACGCTGGCATAGAAATAGAGAGTTTAAAAAAACAAGGGATGCCTCCTAATAAAGCTTTGCATTCTTATGAACCTTTTAAAATAAGTTTTAATAAGCTATATAATTCATCTGGTAACTATGCAACTTTTATGCTCCCCGGATTCCTGGGGGCCATTATGCAACAGGTTATTTTTCTTGCCATGGCGCTTGTTTTTGCAAGAGATTTTGAAGATGGTTACTTTTCTAAAATGATCAAAATTAGCCATTGGTCAATTTATCATGTGGCTTTAAAATCAATTCCATTTCTATTATTCATACCCTTGATGTGGCTTATTGTTGGATCATTTTTGCCCCTTTTCAAGATTGACCTCGAGATAAACAATGTTGCTATGATTCTTTTGGTAACATTACTGTCATTTTCGGCAATGTTTATAGGTATGTTGTTTTCGGTATTGATACCAAACCAATTAAAGGCAACAGAAATTTTGATGGTAATTTCAACCCCGGCATTTGTTCTAAGTGGATTTACGTGGCCCACGCTGGCTATGCCAAATACGATTGCAAAGGTAGCCCAATATATACCGCTGACTCAATTTTTGGAAGGATTTCGAAAGATAGCCATTTATGGAGGCGGAATAAAAGATATAAGTAAGGAAATCAATATGTTACTCTTAATATCGGCAGTTACATTTACTTTGATAATTTTTACATTACAGTTAAAAATTAGCCTAAAAAAGCGTAAAGAATTAAGAAGGTCAATAGTCAAAAATTAGAATTCATGTTGAATATTACCATTTTCCCTTTTTAATCAGCACTATGTAAACAGTTCAGAAGATAAGTACCGGTCACCACGGTCGCAAATAATGGCTACTATAACGCCCCTATCCATGGTATCTGCCAGTTTTAAGGCTGCCGCAACAGATCCGCCACTGCTCATACCTGCAAAAACGCCTTCTTCTTTAGCCAGCCTTTTGG
>CBDUPN010000136.1:0-4541 GCA_965369125.1 uncultured Aureibaculum sp.
ACAAAAAAGAAATCATAGCAAATTCCGTGAAGGGCAATGCCAATTAACAACATAAAGGTGAGTTCTCCTGAGTTTCCATAGGCAAAAAGAATATAGCGTATCGCCCATGCCAGCATCCCAAAGATCAATGTCATTTTAAATCCGAATCGCTTAAAGAATACCGGTAATAAGAGCATAAACAATACTTCTGATATTTGTCCAATCGTCATTTTTCCGGTAGGATTATCCACACCAATTTCTGCTAAGAATGGATTGGCATTTTGGTAGTAAAAGGCCAGCGGTATGCATATTAGAATCGATGATAAAAAGAATATCAAAAAGTTTCTATTTTTTAATAATTTGATCGCTTCAAACCCCAAAATATCCCCGATTTTTATTTTTTCATCCTTGTTGACTTTAGGGGGCGTTTTGGGTAGGGTAAAACTAAATAGTCCTAATACAGCTGAGGCAATTGCTGTCATTAAGAAGGTGTTTTGTAGCATGCCTTCTTGAATAGCTTCAGGGGAATCCCAATGAAAGAAATAGCTTATGCCTAAACCGGCAACGATCCAGCCGATGGTTCCCCAAACCCTGATATACGAGAATTCTTTAGCGGGATCTGTCATTTGATTGAAGGATACCGAATTCACAAGTGCCAGGGTTGGCATATAGGCGATCATATATCCTAAGACGTAAGGATAAAAGACATTAAAGTCGGTGGTTTGAGACATCTGGTACATAAGCAGGGCTCCTATGATATGAAGTACCCCTAATATCCGTTCGGCATTAAAGAACCTGTCTGCAATCAATCCTATGATAAATGGGGCAATGATGGCACCCCATGATTGTGTTGAGTAGGCCATACCGGTTTCTGCTCCTGTTGCATTTAAATTGTTACCTAAAAAAGTACCTAAAGTAACAAACCAGCCACCCCAAATAAAAAATTCGAGGAACATCATAAAAGAAAGTTGGGCTTGAGTTGATTTTTTCATTTTAAGGTTAGTTAGCTGATTTCAATAAAAGATTTTTAGTTGCGATAATGCCTTCTTCCTCAGTAAGATTTTCACCTTCATATTCAACACCGATAAACCCGGTATAACCGGCATCCTTAACAATTTGAAGCATTCGGGCGTAATCAATTTTAGTTTCGTTTCCTTCTTCATCGAAATCATAGGATTTTGCACTCACAGCTTTCGCAAAAGGCATTAATAACTGTATGCCTTCATACATGTCTGGATACTCTTCAATACACTCCCCCCAATTTTCGCCATCTTTTCGTTTGGTACACCAATTGCCAAAATCTGGAAGGGTACCACAATTTTCCATATTCACTGCATTCATTACCTCTACAACTTTAGGAGCATCAGATGACATCCATCCATGATTTTCCACTAAAACATTGATATTTTTTAGAGCAGCATAGGCCGATAGTTTTCTTAAACCATCTTCGGCGGCTTTCACCCAAAGTTCAGGATCGTTAGTTCCAAAGGTATTTACCCGAATTGCATGGCAGCCTAAATATTGAGCCGCATCAACCCATTTTTTATGATTTTCGACAGCTTGGTTGCGCTTAGCTACATCGGTTGAGGCTAAGTCGCCTTCACCATCGACCATGATAAGTACACTTTCAACCTCAAATAATTCACTTTTAGCTTTCAGCGAATCCAATAAGGCACTCATGCCTAAATTTTTTATTTCGTCAATATATAAGTCTGAAACATATTCAATTCCTTCAAAGCCCAATTCACTTGCTTTTTCAGCAAAATCAATCGGATCTAAGGTTTTGTCGTCACGAATGGCTTTGTGTAATGACCACTGAGCCAACGATAATTTGAAAAACGGCGCTTCATTTATGGCTATTTCGGGTGTGTTCTGTGCGGCTTTTTTTTCTTTTTCTTTACAAGAAATTGTCAAAAGCGAGATCATCAATAGAAAGGTAAGTATTTTATTCATTTTGTAAGTTAGGTGTTTCATTAGGAATAATATATAGGTACTCTAAATTTAAAATATTTAAATGGAATAGCTATAAATGTTGTTTTTAATTTTTTACTAAAACGATTTCGTGTTAATAAGTTAGTAGATCGATAAACGCAACTTTTAATTAATTGATTAAATTTAAGGCTTATAAATATTTAAATGATAAATATATCGTATAATAATCTCTGATATATCAAAAACACTAAATATTTATAGTGGATAATTAAAATGATATTATTTTATGAGCATAAAAGAAGAATATGATGCAATCGTTATAGGTACTGGGATTAGCGGTGGTTGGGCTGCTAAAGAATTGTGTGAAAAAGGATTTAAAACACTCGTTCTGGAACGCGGGCCAATGGTAGAGCATATTAAAGACTATCCAACCATGCACATGGATCCATGGGATTTTGAATTGGGGGGAGAAACTTCACAAGAAGAGCTAAAACAGCAAGAGAAACAAAGCAGAACGGGTTATACTACAGATGCCGCCAGTAAACACTGGTTTGTGAACGATTTGAAACATCCTTACAACGAAACTAAACGGTTTGACTGGATGAGAGGGTATCATGTTGGTGGCCGTTCGATCATGTGGGGAAGGCATAGCTATAGGTTAGGAGATATCGATTTTGAAGCGAATAAAAAAGACGGATTTGGAGTCGATTGGCCAATACGTTATAAAGATATTGCACCCTGGTATGACCATGTTGAAAGTTATATTGGTGTTACAGGCGAGAAGATGGGATTAGAACAATTGCCCGACGGCATATTTGAACCGGGAATGGAATTAAATTGTGTCGAAAGCCACTTAAAGGAGCAATTATCAAATAATTATGATGACAGGGTTCTGACGGTGGCAAGGATTGCCCATATTAATAGCGATAAAACATTTGAAGGCAGAACGAGATGCCAATTTAGAAACAGGTGTATAAGAGGTTGTCCTTTTGGAGGTTATTTTAGCAGTAATTCTTCAACCTTACCGGCTGCCGAGCGTACTGGCAATATGACCTTGAGGCCTAACTCAATTGTACATGAGATCATTTATGATGATGCGAAGAAAGTTGCCACCGGAGTTAAAGTTATTGATTCCGAAACCAAAGAAAATTTAGTTTTTAATGCCAAGGTAATATTTTGTTGTGCATCGGCTATTGCCTCCGCATCTATATTAATGCAATCGAGGTCTGAACGATTTCCAAATGGGTTGGGGAACGATTCGGGGGAATTAGGGCATAATATTATGGACCATCATCTCGATGCAGGTGCTTCAGGGAGATTCAAAGGATTTGAAGATAAGTATTATACAGGACGAAAGCCTGGAGGAATTTATCTGCCAAGGTTTAGGAATTTAGGAGATAAAAAAACGGAGAAAAAAGAATTCATTAGAGGGTACGGTTATCAGGGAGGAGCCGGCAGGGGCGATATTTCTGAATTTATTGCTGAACTTTCGTACGGAGCAGAATTTAAAGAGAAAATATTGGAGCCAGGAGATTGGAGAATGAGCCTTGGTGGATTTGGTGAATGTTTACCTTATCATGATAATAAAATGACCTTGGATTATGAAAATTTGGACGAATGGGGGTTACCCACCGTAACATTTGATGCCGAATGGAAGGAAAATGAATTAAAGATGCGGGAAGATATGATCCAGCAGGCCGTGGAAATGCTTGAAAAAGCGGGGTTTACAGATATTCAAACCCGGGATGAACGGCATGCTATTGGGATAGGCATTCACGAAATGGGCACTGCACGTATGGGTCGTGATCCTAAAACATCGGTCTTGAACGAAAATAATCAAATTCATTCAGTACCTAATGTGTACGTTACGGATGGTGCCTGTATGACCTCAGCAGGATGTACAAATCCATCACTAACCTATATGGCATTAACGGCAAGGGCTGCAGATCATGCGGCAAAGAATTTTAAAAAGGATAATTCATAAATTATGGATAGAAGACAAGCATTAAAAGGACTTGGTTTAAGTGTAGGATATGTTGTTGCTGCACCAACCATTATAAGTATGCTCCAGAGTTGTAAAACCGATGCGGCTGTATGGAAGCCTATCTTTTTAACCATAGATGAAGGCATAGTGGTTAGAAATCTGGTAGACCTCATATTGCCTAAGACAGAAGCAACACCGGGAGCACTCGAGGTTAACGTTCCTGAATTTTTAGATCTATTTGCTTCGAAAGTCTATACCGAAGAAAAACAAGCACAATTGAAGGCAGGCCTGAAAGGTATTTTAACAGCCTTAAAAGTCGATGAAAATAATGTTTCAACGCTAAAAACTGAAGATTATGATGCCTTGTTAGCAAAGTATTTAAAAGCGAATAAGGAAGAAGTAGCAGCTTTTAGAAATAATGAAGCAGACCTGGTTGTATTAGAAACACTTACAGCATTGAGAAGCGCCTCCATTTGGGCCTACAAAAATACTGAGGAAATTGGAGAAAATGTCCTGGCCTATGATCCCATTCCGGGTAGGCAACAAGGCTGTATCTCTGTTGAAGAAGCAACCGGAGGCAAGGCTTGGTCCTTATAAAATCGTCTTGGGCAATTTACATATGATGAGCATTTATTTGAAACAATTC
>CBDUPN010000137.1:0-4532 GCA_965369125.1 uncultured Aureibaculum sp.
ATTGATTTCCACATTTTTCGCAGTACCATTCTAAAGCATCCATCATCCCTTTCGAGCGGGGATATTCAATGACCAGACCAACGGTATTGGCTTTCCGCTGTGGTGAATGAGGTACTTTTGGTGGTAATAAATATATATCACCTTCATTGATATGTACATCTTTTTGAACCCCGTTATCAATTATTTTTAAGACCATGTTGCCCTCTAACTGATAGAAAAATTCTGGTGTTTCATTATAATGATAATCTTTTCTGCTATTTGGACCTCCCACAACCATGACGATATAATCTCCATCATCCCATACACATTTGTTTCCGACAGGTGGTTTTAACAAGTGTCGATTTTCATCAATCCATGCTTTAAAATTTAAGGGGCTAACTAATTTACTCATATTGTTAAGTATTTGTGTTACGATCTAAAGTTACAAACTTTTTGTTCGTCCGCCATCAACAGGTATATTTATCCCATTGATATAAGAAGCTGCTTCACTAGCCAAAAAAGCCACAGCATTGGCAATTTCACCGGGTTGGGCAAATCGTTTGGCAGGAATACTATTTTTCATAGCTTTTGTAATATTTTCTACAGTTTTTCCTGTTTTGACTGCTTTATTATTTATGATCTCTGATAATCTTTCCGTTGAGGTGGCTCCGGGCAGCACATTATTAACAGTAATACCATATTGGCCCAATTCGGAGGCTAAGGTCTTACTCCAATTAGCCACGGCTCCACGAATTGTATTAGAAACGCCCAATCCTTCTAAAGGTTGTTTCACAGAAGTTGAAATAATGTTAATGATTCTTCCAAAATCTACTTCTTTCATCCCCGGTACAACTGTCTGTACTAGTATATGGTTAGATTTTAAATGTTGTGTAAAAGCATTTTCAAATTCACTGAGGGTTGCCGAAAATATAGGCCCGGCATTTGGACCCCCGGTGTTGTTTACCAAAATATGAAAAGTGCCCACATTTTTTAGTCTGGCTTCTACTTTTTTACCTAGTTCTTCAGGGTATAAAAAATCAGCCACAATATAATTATGATTTTGATAATTATTAGGTAACTCTGCCAGTACGAGCTTAAGTTTTTCTTCATTTCGAGCCACCAAAGTAACATTTGCGCCCAGTTCTGCTAAGGCGATTGCTGAGGCTTTCCCAATGCCTTGTGTGCTCCCACATATTAATGCATTTTTATTTTTTAAGTTTAGATTCATATCCCTTTATTCTATTTTATAACTAACAATATTAAGAAACCTTTTTACTGATACTTGATGCAAACATTTTTTGCTTCTGTAAAAAACCGTAGGGCTTCAAGTCCACCTTCGCGGCCAACCCCTGAGTCTTTTACACCTCCAAAAGGAGTTCGCAGATCGCGCATCATCCAAGTATTTACCCAGACAATACCTGCCTGCAATTCTTTGGTCATGCGTATAGTGCGATTTAAATTATTTGTCCAGAGTGTGGCAGATAAGCCATATTTCACATTATTCGCCATGGCTAAAACTTCTTCTTCAGTGGTAAATGGCATCATGGTAACTACCGGACCAAAAATTTCCTCTTGATTTACCCTGCACAGATCGGTTGGAACTTCTATTACGGTAGGTTCCATATAATAGCCTTGTTCATAGCCGTTTACGGTTATCTTATTACCACCGCACAATATTTTGCCTCCTTCTTCCTTTGCAATTTCAACATAACTCAGCACTTTTTCTAAATGCGATTTCGAAACCAACGCACCAATTTTCGTATCAGCGTCTGAGGGATGTCCTACTTTTTGTTTTCTAATAATGTTTACAAAGTCTTTTTTAAATTGCTCGTAGATTGGTTTTTCTACAAAAATGCGACTACCACAAAGACAAATCTGACCTTGGTTGCCGAAAGAAGAACGAATGGTTGTGTTTAACATATCCTCATAATCACAGTCTGCAAAAATGATATTCGGATTTTTACCACCCAATTCCAAGGATAACTTTTTAAACATGGGCGCTGCAACTTTGGCAATATGAGCTCCTGTTGCTGTGCCACCCGTAAATGATATGGCCTTAATGTCTATATGTTCTATGATGGCTTGACCAGTTGATTTGCCTAAACCATGAACAATATTCAATACACCTTTTGGTAATCCTGCTTCATTGCAAATATTGCCTAATAAAAAGGCTGTCATTGGCGTGACTTCACTTGGTTTAGCAACCACACAGTTTCCTGCAGCCAGGGCAGGGGCAATCTTCCATGTAAATAAATAAAGTGGGAGGTTCCATGGTGATATACAGCCAACCACACCTAAAGGTTGGCGTAAGGTATAGTTAATGGCATTTTGACCTACACTTTCATGGCTTTCGCTGGCAAATTGAGTGATGGCGTTTCCAAAAAAACGGAAGTTACTTGCTGCTCTTGGTATATCAACTTCTTTGGCTAACCAGATTGGCTTCCCGTTGTCTTTACTTTCGGCTTCTGCAAAACGTTGAAGATTTGCTTCCAGTAATTCTGATATCTTAATTAATATTCTGCTTCGTTCATCTAAAGTAGTTTCTGACCATTTTGGAAAGGCATTTTTCGCAGCTTGATAAGCCAGATCAACATCTTCTTTTGTTGAGTTTGGAAGTTGTCCGTAAACTTCACCCGTTCCAGGGCAATAGTTATCTAGCCAATTATTTTGGATTGGATCAACATATTTTCCATTGATAAAATTTTGAATTTTATCCATTATTGCTTTTTAAAGGCCATCACTTTAATTTCAACTACTAGGTCTGGATGTGGTAATTGGTGAACCGCCACGGTAGTTCTTGTAGGTCCTGTTTCAGCATTAAAATACTCAGCGTAAGCTTCGTTATAACCGGCAAAATCATTCATATTTACCAAAAAGGATGTTACATCAACCACATCGGCCAGCGTAGCGCCTTCTTTGGCCAAATTCTTAGCAATATTATCTAATACCGCACGGGTTTGCTCTTTAATATCCAGGCGTTTTGTCCCCATTTCGTCTACCTGTTCTACACCTGCAAATGTGTTATCCGCCCGACGTGAACTGGTGCCGGAAACAAAAATAAAATCACCTACACGTTTGGTATGTGGGTAGGCGCCTCTTGGTGTTACTTTGTCATTCTTCATGCTATAATTGATTTAATGCTTCATTGTTTTGGCTATCCGGTCTTCATCGATGATTTCCTTCGTTTCAGCCTTCACTTTTAATAATATTTCTTTTAATTCTTCTTTTGTCAGATCTATAATTGAAGGAATTTCACGATCGGCCAACATATTCAAAATGGCCTTATCCTGCGCCCTTCCTTGTGACAATGCTTCATGATAACCCAAATTTTCATTAAAAGTTACCAGAGAATATTTAGACGAATAATCATCTGGAAAATTCTTTTCTAATGCCATTTCCAATTTACGCTTTTCCTGGAAGATAGGATTTGCAACATGATCTTTCATTTCATGAAAATTATCAATGGCCAAATCTGCAATTGCATCGGTATCTAATTTACGGGTTTTTTCGTAAGCCTTAAACACCTTTTCCCAGTCACCTTCGTGCTCGTCTAAGATCTTGTCAAATTCGACGACATCTTCGAATGAAGCGTTCATTCCTTGACCATAAAATGGTACAATGGCATGAGCTGCATCGCCCATTAACAAGGTATTTCCTTTATAATGCCAAGGCGCACATTTTACCGTTCCTAAAGGAGAGGTGGGGTTATCAAAAAAATCTTGTGTCAAATTAGGCATTAGTTCAAGTGCGTCTGGAAATTCCTTTTCAAAAAATTCATTAACAATTTTCGGATTGTTTAAATTATTGAAGTTGTACCGACCTTCATCATAACTTAAAAATAAGGTAACCGTAAAGCTTCCATCTAAATTTGGCAAGGCGATTAGCATAAAATCTCCTCTAGGCCAAATATGCAGGGCATTTTTATAAGTTTTGTATGTTCCATTTTTTTCAGGAAGTATGCTTAATTCTTTATAACCATGTGTTAGGTAATTTTGAGAAAAACTAAAAAGGAATTTTTTTGCCAAATAATAACTTTTCCTGAGGATAGATCCGGCACCATCGGTACCTATGATAATATCAGCCTGTTTGGTATACTCCTCCCGCGAATGATAATGTTGAAATGTTGCTGTTGTCTTCTCAAAATCGACTTCTTTACATTTATTATTAAATGAAATGCTGACGTTATCCAGCGCCTCTGCTTCGTCTAATAATAAAGCATTCAAGCCACCACGTGAAATAGAGTTAATGTATTCATAATCACGACCGCTATAGGGAGATAAAAATGTTTTTCCATTTGCATCGTGTATCATCCTACCATTCATCGGGATACATAACGATTTAACCTTTTCTTCTATACCTACTAATTTCATTCCTTTATTACCCCTATCCGAAAAAGCCAGATTAATAGATCGTCCTGCGCTAATATCAACTTTACGCAAGTCTGATCGTTTTTCATAAACTTGAACATTATATCCACGTTGCCCAAGTCGCAAAGCTAACAGTGAACCGCAAAGTCCGGCACCTATGATCAATATATTGTCTTTTTTATCCAT
>CBDUPN010000138.1:0-4518 GCA_965369125.1 uncultured Aureibaculum sp.
AGGTGTTAATAACTTAGTTGTTGGGTAATATTTTAAATGTGTTGTTATTATGAGAAGGAATGCTATTAAGTTCGTCATTGTGCAGGGTAAAACAATTTAGTAATTTCATTAATTGGAGTTACTTTATGCCAGATTGCCACACTTTGACTGCCCTCATTGCAGGCAATTTATAGGAGACTTGCAATGACCTACGCGATAAAAATTAAAAATAGATAGCCTTCGGTAAAAATACTTGCCTTCTCGGACAAAAAAACAGGCAGTTCGTCCCAAAACCAACATCTAATATTCTTATTAACTATAATTTAGCGATTATTTTCTGGGCCAATTGATAATATAGTTGCTCCGGAATAACAATTTCTACTAAAACTAAAAACACTAAAACTCATCAACATGAAAACAACACTCATTACCTTATTATTTTGCAGCATCCTATTTACGGCTTGTGACAATACCAACGGACAAGTGGAAGAAAATATCAATATGTATACCGCCGTATGGGATGACGTACTCAATAAGGGTAATTTAGAGGCCATTGATGCAAATTTTGCCGAAGATTATGTCTTGATTACCACGGCGGAAACCATTACAGGCATTGAAGCAGCCAAAGCCCATTATGGTACCTACCTTACCGCTTTTACTGATATAGAATTTATTGTAGATGATATTTACGGACAAGGCAACACCGTAATAAAACAATGGACTTTTAAAGGCAAACATACGGGGGATCTTTTCGGTATCCCGGCTACCGGAAAAAATATTGCATTGCAGGGCGTTTCCATTGCGAAAATTGTAAACGGTAAAATAGCATCAGATACCGATTTTGCCGATGATCTCGGACTCATGACGACCCTAGGGGTATTGCCAACCATGAGTGCACATAATAATATGGCCATCATTCAAAAAGTATATGCAGATTTCGCTAAAGGTGATGTGCCTGCCTTAGGTGCTGCCATGGATCCCGCCATAGAATGGAATGAAGCTGAAAATTTCCCTTACGCAGATGGAAATCCTTATATTGGTTTTGACGCCATTGTAAAGGGTGTTTTTGCGAGAATAGGTGGAGAATGGGACAACTGGACGGTAAGCAATCCCAAATATTCTCAAATGTCTAATGACAGGATCTTGATGGAAGGAAGATATACCGGAAAATATAAGAAGACCGGTAAAGAAATCGATGCGCAGGTAGCCCATGTATGGACGCTGAAAGATGGTAAAATCACAAATTTCCAGCAATATACCGATACCAAGCAGGTGGCGAATGCGATAAGCAAGTAATATACTTTTAGGATTTGGGTATAAAAAATGCCATAAGCACTGTTGCTAATGCTTACTTTTTAGGAGTTCTTCGCGTACCATTGTTTTACCACAGGAAGGGCATTTTAATGTAGTGCATTTTACGCCTTTTTGATGCGATATTTTTTCTCCACACTTGGCACAAATACAAAAACCTCCTGATCCAAAACCTCCGCCTTTATTTTTACCCTTATCGCTACCCGTCTCAGCATCATGACAATGCCCGTGACCTTTGCCATGATCTGAATCGTGACAATGCCCATGCTCCTCATCGTGTTCTGAATTATGGCAATGCCCGTGTCCATTACCATGTTTTGAGCCGCAACAATGTCCGTGCCCATGTCTATGTTCGTGTGTGTTTGTGTCCATATTACTATTATATCTAGATTACTATGATTATATCATCTGTAATTAACTCTCAAAATTAAAGTTTAAATACCGAAAGAAATCAACCTATGTTACAAAGGGGCAATTATATTTACAGTTTTATTAGAAGATAAATGCGCATGATTTTGGTGTGATATGAAGGTTTATGTGCGTTTTTCATTATCAGCGTGTGTTCTTTATGTTTTTTTACTTAAACAGGTAATTAAATTAGCTGAGAATAGGTTCAAAAATGAATTAGAAAAAAATACTAACTTTGATCAATAGTGAAAATCAAACCTTATATAGAAGAACTCAAACGGCGAAATGTCTTTAAAGCCGGCGTAGCCTATTTAATAGTCGCCTGGCTTATTGCCCAAATTGCCTCCATTGTACTGCCTACATTTGAGGCGCCACCCTGGGTAATGAAAACCCTTCTCTTTGTACTTATTCTGGGATTTCCCGTTAACCTCGTTATTTCATGGATATACGATGTAACACCAGAAGGCATTAAAAAAACAAAAAGCCTGAACGAAAAATCGCCCCTCAAAAACCAACGGCTTAATAAAGTGATCGTATCAGCTGTGGTGCTTACCGCAGTAATTGTCGCCTCGAACCTCTTCTTTACAAAAGTAGTGCCTACCGATAAGTCTATTGCCGTATTGGCCTTTGCCGATATGAGTCCGCAAAAAGATCAAGAATATTTCTCTGATGGCATTAGTGAAGAACTTTTGAATCTGCTGGCTAAGATTCCTGAATTAAAGGTGATAAGCCGCACATCGTCTTTTTCGTATAAAGGCAGCAATAAGACCGCTACCGAGATCGCCAAGGAACTCAATGTATCGTATATTTTAGAAGGGAGTATCCGCAAAGCGGGCAATATGGTACGGGTAACGGCACAACTCATTCGCGCCAGTGATGGTTTTCACGAATGGTCGCATACCTATGACCGGGAACTCGATGGAATTTTTAAGATCCAGGATGATATTTCGGCCGAAGTAAGCAATCAATTGCAACTTTCGATACTGGGTAAGGAGTTTCTTTCGAAACCTATCGATACTGAGGCCTATAACCTATACCTGCAGGCATCGCACCTTACACGTCAGAATACAAAAGAAGCCTATATTACCGCCGAAGAAAAAATAAAAGTCGCTCTTGCCATTGATGATACCTATGCCGATGCCTGGTGTTTACTGGCCCAGATCTATGATACGGGCGTTTATAATTTTAGTATCCGTGAACCCAAAGAAGGGCTTCCCCTGGGGCTGGCGGCCGCAAAAAAGGCTGTAGAACTCGATCCGAACAATGCACATGCTTATTCGGCACTGTCGAGCTTACAGGAATTGTCATGGGACTTTGATGCAGCGGCAAAAAATATGGAAAAAGCCTTAGAGCTCGACCCCAATAACGCCGTAATTGTTGGTACAGCTGCGCTTATGTGTTATGGCGACCTTGAAAAGTCGATACGCCTGCAGAAAAAAGCCATTAAGCTAGACCCCCTGGTATATGGCAATTATTTTAACCTCGGTTTTGCTAATTACCGGTTAGGCAGATTCGAAGAGGCGAATGAAGCCTTTGATAATTTTGCGCTTTATTATCCCAACTGGCAGATATTTCACTATATGAAGGCTTTGTTGAATATAGCGCAAGGTAATTACGAAGCAGCCTTAAAAGAGATCGAACAGGAAACCAATGAATTTTTTAGTTTGTATGGCCGCAATTTTGTGTTTTATGCCATGGGGCGCTATGATGAGGCGAATGCACTGTTTGAAGAATTTAAAGAACGCTATGGTGCTACTGATCCTTCTAATTTAGCAGATCTATATGCTTTTAGAGGCGATTATGACAGCTCCTTTATAGAGCTCGATCGTGCACTCGAAATAAAAGATCCGGTATTGTTGGAAGCCTTAACCTACCCGTCGTTCAAACCCATGCGTAAAGATCCGCGCTGGAAGGCATTTATAAACAAGATCAAACTCCCTAAAGACCATGGTTACCCACTGGAATAAATGGTGATTTACGAATTTATGGTGAACACCAATTTTCTGATGATTCTAATCATTACATGATGAGATATCTCGTCCTTCGTTTCACTCACTCCGTTGATATGACAATTGAATGCTATTTGTCATTTCGAAATGAGTTCCAAGCATTTGGAACAATTGAGAAATCTAATCTTGTCAAGAGCATACCAGTTGCCGATAGCTACATCACCTGCCCCAAAGAAATAGTTTGTCCTCATCAAGAAAAAGATAAACAATAAGGAAAAAAAACATTCTTTTCGCCGCTATGGCCTAATAGTTGTTACTTTTACTTAAAAATAATATATCATGAAAAAATTAAGTTTACTCAGTTCCTTATTAATAATTGCATTGTTTATTTCTTGTACTGGTGATCCCGGTCCGCAAGGCCCTCCGGGTTTTGATGGTGCTGATGGACTCATTGGAACGATCTTTGAAGTAGAAGCCGATTTTACTGAGGGTAATAACTATGAATATTTAGTTGATATTCCTACGAATATTGAAGTATTCGATACTGATGTGATCATGGCATACATACTCACAGGGGTAGATAATGATGTAGATATTTGGGAACCTCTACCGCAAACCCTTTTCTTTGAAGGTGATATTTTATTATACGGTTTTAACCATACTTTTTTTGATGTTAACTTCTTTCTCGATGGTACAGTAGATTTTGCAAGCCTCGATGCCTTATATACCGATGGAGTTGTTTTTAGGGTTGCTGTAATTCCCGCTGCTTTTGCCGAAACCACAGATCTTACGAATATAAAAGAGGTGATGAGTGCGATGCAAATCAAAAGTGTTGATAGAATTGATTAGTGTGATTGCCATGTCTCGCTAC
>CBDUPN010000139.1:0-4439 GCA_965369125.1 uncultured Aureibaculum sp.
AACAATCTTATCAAGAAGTAGTTTAATAATCTCGTCTCAACTGATCAATATCATTGCCTAAAAGATCAATAAAATCTACTTTAGAGTTTTAATAATTCTAAAAATAATAGATATGGCTGTAATTAAAGTAATCGAAGTATTAGGGAACTCTACTACTAGTTTTGAAGATGCTGTTCAAAATGTGATCAATCATGCATCAAAATCTGTTAAGAACATAAAATCAGTATATGTTCAAGATATGCAAGTAACAGTAGTTAACAATAGGATAAAGGAATATCGTGTGAATACCAAAGTTAGTTTTGGAATATTAGACGATTAGATTGGCCTAGATAGTAGTAAAAGGCATTACTCTAGGGTAATGCCTTTTTTAATACGAAATAACTAAACAAAGTAAAATTTAACAGTATGAATGATATTCATCATTGTATTATTATAGAGATAAGACTAAATTTTAGATCAAATTAAAATACGAGAACTTATGATCACTACAGATGTTTTTAATGAAAATATAAAGGATTACGAAGCATGGTACGAAGAATATCCCGAAGTTTATTATTCTGAGTTGGAAGCTATAAAAGAACAATTTTTGAAATTACCAGAAAATTTAAAGGGTATTGAAGTTGGCGTAGGGACCGGGAGATTTGCGAAACCCTTGGGAATTAAAGTGGGCGTAGAACCATCGGAAGAGATGGCGGTCTTGGCAAGAAAAAGAGGAATCGAGATTGTAAAGGGGACGGCGGAAAATATTCCTTTTAAAGACCTGCAATTTGATTTTGTTCTGTTTGTAACAATATGTTATTTATACAACATTAAAGAAGCATTACGAGAAGCAAACAGGGTTTTAAAACCAAAAGGAAGCGTCATAATAGGATTTATAGATAAGCATGGCCTTATTGGAAAAATGTATGAAGAAAAGCGTAAAGAGAGTACTTTCTTCAAGCATGCTACCTTCTATAGTGTTGATCACGTAAAAAGATTGCTCAAGCAAGCCGGTTTTAAGGATTTGCATTTTACAGAGACATTATTTGGAGGCTTGAATGACATAAAGAAAATTCAAATGCCAGAGGAAGGTTATGGTAAAGGATCATTCGTGGTAGTAAAAGCACAAAAAAAATGAAAATACAAAATGTTCAGCATACTGCTGATCTTGGGTTGAAGTTAGAGAGTAGAACCTTAAAGAAACTTTTTAGCGAGGGTGTCAAGGGAATGAGTATGATTTTAAAAGAAGGAATTTGCCAAGAAAATGTTCGATTTGATAAAAAAGTTAGATTAGAGATAAGATCATTGGATTATACGTGTTTATTAATCGATTTTCTCTCCGAAATTTTATCGGTTAGCTACTCCGATAAATCCGTATTCTGCAAAGTAGATATTTTACATCTTAGTGAAAAGCAAATTATTGCTGATATAATAGGTACTTCCATCGATCGTTTCGACGAAGAAATTAAAGCTGTGACCTATCATGAGGCCCATGTTAGAAAGAATAGTAAGAATAATTGGGAAACCAACATCATCTTTGATATATAGATGAGAAAAGTTCATAAAGAACATATTATTAAATTAGAAGAATACCTCTGGGAAATACCAATGTCTTTTAGAGAGGATATGAGAGTTCCAGCACGTATTCTTGCCATAGAAGAAATACTCGATAATATTCTTGATGACAGATCGCTCAATCAGTTAGTGAACGTCGCCTCATTACCAGGGATAAAGAAAGCTTCAATGGTGATGCCAGATGTTCATGAGGGTTATGGGTTTCCTATAGGGGGTGTGGCTGCAACTTTATATCCCGAAGGTGTAATTTCTCCTGGCGGTATAGGCTATGATATCAATTGCGGAGTTAGACTCTTAACCTCCCGCCTGAATTTAAAAGATACCAACGAATTTATTGAATCACTTTCGAAGGAAATGTATGCTCAAATTCCTTCTGGCATGGGCAAGGGAGGATTTATTAAACTTACCTATAAAGAAATTGATAAAGTACTTTTAAATGGAGCAAAATGGGCCATTGATAAAGGTTACGGTATAGAAAAGGATCTTGAATTTATAGAAAGTAACGGACGACTGGAAGGTGCCGATCCCACAAAAGTATCTGAAATGGCCAAGAAAAGAGGACTTGATCAGTTGGGAACCATTGGTTCGGGTAATCATTTTGTGGAAGTAGACTATGTAGATAAGATTTACGATGCATCCATAGCAAACGCATATGGGCTTCACACCGGTCAATTGGTAGTTTTAATTCACACAGGATCACGGGGTTTGGGACATCAGGTTGCCACAGATTATATCCGTTTGATGATGGGTGCCATGGAAAACTATAATATAAAAATACCCGATAGGGAGTTGGCTTGTGTTCCATTTAATTCGGATGAAGGGCAACAATATTTTAGCGCCATGTGTGCAGCTGCCAATTATGCTTGGTGCAATAGGCAAATTATTTCCTGGGAGGCTCGAAAAGCTTTTCAAAAAATTTTTGGTCATGAAAATGGTTCTTTAGATATCATGTATGATATAGCCCATAATATTGCTAAAAAAGAAACTCATATAGTTGATGAAACCGAATGTGAAGTAATTGTGCACAGAAAAGGAGCTACCCGGGCTTTTGGACCTGGTTTTGAAGAATTACCTGCTAAATATATCAATGTAGGCCAACCAGTTATTATCCCGGGGAGCATGGGTACCTGCTCTTATGTACTATCAGGTACCGCAAGAAGTCATGAACTAACCTTTGGTTCGTGCTGTCATGGCGCCGGGAGGAGAATGTCGAGAACAGCAGTCAAGAAATTGGTAAATGCACCAGTTTTAAAAGAAAAATTAAGAGAAAAGGGCATATTTGTTGAAGCCGGGTCTTTTAAAGGGATAGCCGAAGAAGCGCCTATGGCCTATAAAGATGTTAATTTGGTGGTTGAAACTGTATGTATGTCAGGAATCGCTAAAAAAATTGCCAAATTAAAACCATTAGCGGTTGTAAAAGGATAATTTGACGATATCATATCACGGATTCGCATAGACCATAGCATCTCTATTTCTAGAAAATCCTATGAGCCGGATTCCAAATTCCTTTGCAAAGTCTACCGCTAAAGAAGAGCAGGCAGAGACAGCTGCGATGGTAGGAATTTTGGCAATAAAGGCCTTAGAGATGATCTCGTAAGATACCCTGCCACTTACCAATAATACTTCTGCTTTATTTAAATTGTCATTATTTAGCAAACTCCCAACAGCTTTATCAACGGCATTGTGCCTTCCGATATCTTCTCTTAATACGAGCATTTTTTTGTGGGCATCAAAAATAGCTGCTGCATGTGATCCGCCGGTTTTATGAAATACACTTTGTGCTTTCCTCATTGTATTAAACATGTCCTCCAGATCTAAAGTATTAATTGAGGTAGTATTATCTAATACATTACCATCCAATTTTATGTCTTCTAATTTTTGTTTTCCACAAATGCCACAAGAGGATACCGAAAGCAGGGTGCGTTTATTTAAATATCCTTTCCCTAATTTTGATTTGGGAATTGTAGCATTGACAATAAAGAACCCATTTTCTGCTGATTCGATGAGGTCTAAATTTAGTTTGTCAGGGCTTTTGTAGATGTCTTCTGCATATAATAATCCCCTTATCAGCTCTTCATCATGATCAGGTGTTCGCATAACGACCGTATAAGGTTCGTTGTTAATATTGATCTGCAGGGCAGCCTCAACAACCAGGTTGTCATCAACCTTTTTAGATGTGCCGGCTTTTAATTGAAGCGCTTCATAATTATTCATTTGCATAAACGAAATGCTTAGATTTTTTCGAAATCGACTGCCACAACTTTATATTCGGGCGTCATCGTTTCTTTATCACCAACACTGCCGGTAATAATATTGATGAATACTTCGGGCTGGTGAAAAGTAGTCCTTAAAATGCCTCTTTTAACGTTTTTAGAGTATTTAATAGGGATATTAACACTTCCTCTATCAGAAAAAATTCGCACCGTCTCAGCGTCTTTAATTCCTTTTGCTTCTGCGTCTTTGGGGTGCACTTCAAGATAATCTTTTGCTAAGATCACTTGGTTGTCAGTTCTGCGCGTCATTGTTCCCGAATTATAATGCTCTAGCTCCCGTCCGGTAGTCAAGATAAACGGATAACTGGCACCATGCTCGACGATTTCGGGGGTTTCTTCAAAATCGTAATAATGAAATTTACCTTTTCCTTTTTTAAAAGCGCCATCTATGTGCAACATTTTAGTATCGGTACCGTCTTCATTAATAGGCCATTGCAGACCATTGGTACCTAATCCTTCCCATGTCAACCCCTTCATAAACGGAATGACATCGGCAATTTCTTCAATGACCTTTGCGGCATCATAATGGCGGCCTGTAGGTTGCTTATAACCCAACTTATACATCATATCAATTATGATCTGTCCATCTGGTTTTGTATTTCCAATGGGTTC
>CBDUPN010000140.1:0-4374 GCA_965369125.1 uncultured Aureibaculum sp.
ATTAGGCGTATTTATGGTGATTGGACAAAACCTTATTTGGCAAAATGGAAGAATGTCTTGTTAGAGAATGCCATCAATCCCATACAGCAGTACAGTTATACGATAGGCAAGAATGCAACAGATTCTGCAATGATCATCGATGCCATGGATATATTATATTCGAGTAAAGTTGATGGTTTCTGTTTGGTTTCTTCAGACAGTGATTTTACTAAATTAGCAACTAGATTACGGGAAGCAGGAATGCAGGTATATGGTATTGGTGAAAAAAAGACCCCAGACCCGTTTATTGTCGCTTGTGATAAGTTTATTTATCTGGAAATATTAAAATCGGATACTGAAAAGCAGGTGCCCGGTGGAAAAGCAGACAAGTCGAATGTAGACAAGATTACTCCCAATATTATTAGATTATTGAAAAATACGGTTGCAGATGCAGCAGATGAGGATGGTTGGGCTTTTTTAGGAGACGTTGGCTCACTTATAATTAAAAAACAACCAAATTTTGATTCCAGGAATTTCGGATTTGAAAAGCTAACCCCTTTGTTTAAATCATTGGATCAATTTGAGATCGAACAACGCGATCGAGGGGGAGGAGGTAGATTTAAACTGATCTATGTTCGCAATAAATAGTTTGTATTTGTTGATCTCAGTTCCGCTAGTAATAGTCAATCTTTAGATAAAGATAGGTTTTGACGTTACCACCAGTTTGACACTAAATTATCTTTCCTGCTTTTTTCATTACATTTGATAGGAATTCTAATTTTTATATTGTGAAGTATTTTAAGCTTTTTACATGCTCTTTATTATTTGTAAGTTTTTGTTATGGTCAAAATGAACTAAGAGGGAAGGTGGTCAACCATCAGAATAAACCGGTGGCTCATGCTAAAATATTCTTAGATTCAATTGATACTAATATAGAAACTAACAGAAACGGAGATTATAAAGTATCATTTGCCGACAATGTTGCTATCATTAATATTTACTCCCATAAATACGGCTTACTTTCTGCAGATTACAATAACGAAGATGTGATGAACTTTATGTTTTTAGAATCAAAAAATGTTCATAGGGGAAAATTTAAAAAAGACGATAATATAAAGATTGGTTATTCTGAGGTTGAAAGTAAATATCTTGTACATAATATTCAAAATGTTGACTCACAAAAAGAAAATGATTTTAGTGCTTATCGCAACATTTACGATATAATTAGGGGGCGTTTCCCGGGAGTTATGGTAACCAAAAGTAATAAGATAATAATTCGTGGAGTTAATTCAGTGCGAAATACTTCTGATCCGCTATTCGTAGTTGATGGAATTATCGTATCTGATATTGATTATATTTCTACAAATAATATTAAAGAAATTACGATATTAAAGGATGCTGCTTCATCGATTTATGGTTCACAGGCATCAGCTGGGGTCATCCAAATCACCACTAAAGAAAATAAATAGTATTCTTAATGAATATTTTTTCGAGGAATTATTGTAGTTTTTATGCTATTTTGGTCTAAAAACGCTCTAGTTGGGCAATTTGTTAATAACTATGAAAAACTTCTTGAAATAATAGGTTTTTAAGGCTAAATAACTGATTTAAGTTTTTTATATTCGTCTCAGACTTTATAATTAAAAATTGTGAGCACATTTTGTGTTGCAAAAATTTGTAAAGAAACCATTTAATTAAATTAAAATATTTTTAACTATGGAAGGTTATTGTGTAAAATGTAAAGCCAAAAGAGAAATAAAAGGCGCAGCTGAAGTTACCATGAAAAATGGTAGAAAAGCAATGAAAGGAAAATGTCCAACTTGCGGAACAGGAATGTTTCGAATTCTTGGTAAAGCCTAAATTTTTTAGCTTTAAAAGTCAATTTGACTTTAACAATTTTATGACGGGTTAATGACGAGATAGTTCAATAGAACTATTTCGTTGTAACCCGTTGTTTGTTTTATTAAACCAATCGAATAAAAATATTTAATCTTTATGGTATGCAATCATATTGATTTAGATATAAAAAAACCGTTCTAACAATATTAGAACGGCCTTTAAATTGGTTGTTGATTGATTGCGCTATGATACTACTTCAACTTGTAAAATAGCCTTGGGTTGGGTATGGTTGATTTCTTCGTTATCATTTGAAACACAAGATCCGGTGGATTTGCATGCGTTCAATGAAATAATAGTAAAAATAAAAACAAGTATAATTACAATTTTATTCATTTTATAGTTCTTAGAAAACCTTTTTAATCAAAATATTATGATTGACGGTTTTTTCAATAACGTTGAATTGTACGAGTTTATTTTGAATGCTATTGATTAATTTTTTCGAAATGTTTTTTTTGTCATTCCATTTTGTGATCGCTAACCATTCTCTAATGTCATCTGTTTTTTGATCATATCTTTCTGAAAATAATCTGATCAGATCGTCATTCTCTAAGGGGTTTTTGAATAATTTAAGTTGTTTATTGATGACATTGATGATCGTTTTTATATCTTCCATTTGGTCTTCTAAAACATCATCCCTGACGGCCATTACAAAGCATGGCCAGGGCGTAGATATGCTTTCGATTCTTTTGAAAACACCTTGGTCAACCAATGGTTTGGTGGTAAAATGCTCCCACATAAAATAATCGGCATTGCCATTTTTCAATGCCTCGACGGCTCCGTCAATATCCTTAACAATTTCATATTGTAATTTTTGTTGATCAAAACCTTGTTGATGGGCATTTACAAGTGCCATCAACTGCGAGCCTGAACCATAACGACTTATAGCAGCCGTGGCATTTTCCAGCTCACTTACCAGTTTGAATTTTGACTTTACATCTAAATGAACTCCCCATAGTAATGGTGATTGCACATAGACTTTTACAATCTTACTGGGATTACCATTGATAATATCTTTAATGATACCACTCGTTAAAATTATTGCGATATCAATGCTGCCATCCCGTAGCGCTTTGTTCATGGCACCAGTACCATCAGGAAAATCTTTCCATTTTAATTCAATGCCTTGTTCGGCAAATTTACCTTCCTCAATCGCAATATGCCAGGGCAGATTAAAATGTTCGGGTACAC
Organism: uncultured Aureibaculum sp.; assembly: GCA_965369125.1. GTDB lineage: Bacteria > Bacteroidota > Bacteroidia > Flavobacteriales > Flavobacteriaceae > Aureibaculum. Next base: position 3,067 of record CBDUPN010000140.1, read on the forward strand.
CGCCAATGGTTAAGGTCTTCATGGTATTAGCTTGCTAATTTATCTAAAGTATATTTTATAAGGGCGTCAACGGGTCTATAAGGGTCTTTACTAAAAGTTCCATTAACCCTGTTCGCTATAATGGCATTCATAGAAATTGCACGGTGTCCTAATAGACGAGACAATCCATAAATAGCCGATGTTTCCATTTCTAAATTCGACAATCGTATGCCATTATAACTAAAACTATGCATACGTTTATTAAGAGTCTCATCTTGTAACTTCAGCCTTAGAACTCTTCCTTGAGGGCCGTAAAAACCAGGAGCTGTGGCAGTTATTCCGGTAAAAACCTTTTCGCTTATCAGCTTTTTTTCTAAACTTGAACTACCTTTTACGATGTAAGGTCTTGCTTTATTTTGGCTCCATTGTGTATGCTTAATAAACGCCTCTTCAATTTCAGTTTCAAGAATATTTTCACAATCATAGGAGTGCAGTAATCCATCTAATCCCAGTCCATATTTGCCCAATACAAAACTATCCACGGGGATGTCTTCTTGAAGTGATCCCGAAGTACCTATTCTAATAATATCAAGTTGTCTGCGTTGCTCTTTAAGAGTTCGCGTGTCTAGATCGATATTCACCAATGCATCGAGCTCATTTATTACAATATCAATATTGTCAGGACCAATACCTGTTGAAATAACGGTAATTCTTTTGTTTTTATAGGTACCTGTAATCGTTCTGAATTCGCGTTTTTGAAGGTCGAATTCGATATTTTCAAAGTGTTTGGAAATTCTTGGTACGCGGTTTTGATCACCAACAAAAATTACCGTATCTGCAATATGTTCAGGTTTTAAATTTAAATGATAAATACTTCCATCGGGATTTAAAATTAATTCTGAAGGTGCTATTTTGTTCATTATAATGTTTTATCAATTAAAATTAGGAAACTATGAGCCCAATTTGTTTGGTGTTTATTTATCCGCCCACACGCTTAACAGCGAATCCTTTATCTTTTAAAATAGCCATGATCTTATCGCGATAATTTCCCTGGATAATAATTTTATCATCCTTAAAACTGCCTCCAACAGATAATTTTGTTTTTAATTCTTTAGCTAATATTTTAAAATCTTCGGTCGCACCTGTATAGCCTTCAATAATCGTGGTGGGTTTACCTTTCCGTTTTTCATATTTACAAATAATCGGTTCTTCCTGCATCCAGATATTACTCTTTTCTTCAACTTTATCGTCCTTCTTGGGGATATGATCTGGAAATAAGTTTTTAAGCTGATCTTGTAAATCCATTTATGCTTTAATTAGTCCAAGTTC
>CBDUPN010000141.1:0-4366 GCA_965369125.1 uncultured Aureibaculum sp.
AAAAAATCCCGCTTAAAGCGGGATTTTTTACTTATAAACTAATACTCAATTATTGTGTTACTGCCCTATAAGCATTCACACGACCCTTACCATAAAACACACTTTTACCGTTAGTGTCAATCTTATCAGCTGTGTTGAGCAACTGCTTCCTCACTTCATGTGGAGCCATATCACCACCATTTTTACCAATAATTAAAGCGGCTACGCCTGCCACATGCGGCGATGCCATACTTGTTCCAGCGGTCCAAGTCCATCCACCACTTATTGTACTATAAACCATATCATACCACCAATAATTATAAGGAAAATCAAAATCTCCACCAGGCGCAGCAATATCAACTAATGATCTTCCGATATTGGAATATGATGCAGGTTCATCCAAGTTAGTTGTAGTATCATATGCCCAACCATATGGAGCTGTAGAAGACACAGTAATAACATTATTCAAATCAGCTGGTAAAACAACAGTAGACCCGTTACCATCTGCATTCATATAATCATTACCAGCGGCAACAACCACGGTTGCACCTTTATAATTTGCATAATTAATCGCCCTCTGTTGTGCGTGTATCACCTCTTGAATACTTGCAGGGGAATATCTTCCTACAAGATTTCCTTCATCATCATAAACAAAACCATTTTTATTTAAAACAGCACCCAAACTCATATTGATCACGTCTGCTCCGTTATCGGCTGCATACACAATTCCTGCATTAATCCAACTAAATGCACCGGATCCGGAATATTCTGATAATACTTTTACCGCAACTATTTCGGCCTTAGGGGCAACACCAATTACGCCAGTATTTAAATCAGTAGATACATTATCCGCAGCAGCAACGATACCTGCGACATGTGTTCCATGGTTAAAATAAAATCCCGGTTGAATATTCCAATCTTCATTAGGGACAAATGATTCCGAAAGTGTTGTATTTAAATTTGGAGCTAGATCAGGGTGTTCTGCATCAATACCACTATCCAATATAAATACTTTCACACCTTCACCTTGATACCCCGCATTCCAAGCTTCGGGAGCATCTATGGCATCCATACCCCATTGTCTATTAAAAAATTGTTCATCGTCTCCGATACTAACAGGATTAGCCATTGGATCAAAATCCATCGGCTTTATCCATTGCATCATTAAATCAGGAACTACAGATCGAACGTTACTAATCTTAGCAACCTTTTTTTCAAAATTTGGATCTGAAGATTCTACAACCACAATTCCAATTTGAGGAATAGTTCTAACAACAGTTCCATAGTTTTTGATGGCATCTTCTAAACCATCAGACAACGATTCTGATTGAGCAATAACCATGTACGAATTGGTACTTTGAGCTTTTTTTGATTTCACCATTGAATTATCAATGGAATCATTCATAAAAACTTCTTCTTTTTCACAGGCAAACAAGAACACAGTTAGTGCTGCCAATGCAATAAATCTTGTAATTTTCATAGTAATTTAAATTGTTAAGTGAATAAATATTGTCTATTCCATAAAAATATATATTTAAAATTAGAGTACAAAACTTTATGTTTATATCATTACCAATATTCTTTTAAAACCTTAACACTTTTTAACATTTAGACCTCATACAGACCTTGCTATTTTTTCTATATTAGCCCAACTAAAATGTAATACACTTATTATATAATTATTAAACCTAATTTACATTCATGAAAATTTACAATTTAAAAGCAGTAAAACTATTGTGTTTAGCTTTTGTTTTGTCTGCTTTTTTAGCACCACAAGACATTCAGGCGCAGAAAAAAAATAAAAAGAAAAAAGGCAAAACAGAACTGCCGCAAAAACCTGATCCGAAAAAAGATAAAGAGAAAAAAATTAGCGATCTCATTAAGTCCAGTAAGGAAATTGACGGTTTATTTAAAATGTATCAAGATACCGTTAGTGGTTCTTTACAGATGATTGTTACTGAAGATCAGATCGGCAAAGAATATATCCATTTTAACCAAGTGGGAAATGGCGTGTTAGATGCCGGACGTTTTAGAGGTGCCTATGGCGGTTCTAAAGTCTTTAAGATCAAAAAATATTTCGATAAAATAGAGTTTGTTACTCAAAACACCTCCTTTTATTTTGACCCTAATAATGCCATCTCTAAATCGAGCGATGCCAATTTAAGTGAAGGGAATATGGCCAGCGTAAAAGTAGAGGCCTACGATAAAGAAAAAGGCTTATATCTTATTAAAGCCGATGATCTGTTTTTAAAAGAAACTTTATCCCAGATCAAGCCACCTCGATTTCCCGGACAAGCACCGACTGCATTTTCTTTGGGTAATCTAGATAAAACTAAAACAAAGATCAATTCGATAAGGAATTATCCCGAAAATACCGATTTAGAGGTAGAATATGTTTATTCGTCCCCATCAGTTTTAAATGGAGGTTCAGAAGCAGTTACCGATGGTAGAAACGTGAGCATCAAAGTATATCATAGCATTATAGCAATGCCATCAAACGATTATGAAATCAGGTTAGATGATCCAAGAGTAGGTTATTTTACTACCCAAGTGAACGACCAAACCTCAACAGGCTCTGCGCCTTATCGCGATTTAGTACATCGTTGGAATTTACAAAAGAAAGATCCAGAAGCAGCTATTTCTGAGCCGGTTGAACCTATCACCTGGTGGATGGAAAATTCTACACCTGTTGAATGGAGGGAAACCATTACACAGGGCGTGCTGGAATGGAATAAGGCGTTTGAAAAAGCCGGATTTAAAAATGCCATGGTCGTAAAAATGCAACCAGACGATGCCGATTGGGATGCAGGAGATATAAGATATAATGTATTGCGTTGGACCTCTTCACCAAATCCTCCATTTGGAGGCTATGGGCCAAGTTTTGTAAATCCAAGAACAGGTCAGATATTAGGAGCAGATATCATGTTGGAGTATGTTCATTTTACAAATAGGGTGATGTATGATAAATTGTTTGACTTAGCTTCACCGGCAGCAGAATTTAATCCTTCTCCATATAAAGAATACGATCAGTTATTTTGTTCATTAGGTCATGTTATGCATGAGAACACTATGTTTGGGCAAGCTGTTTTGGCTTCCGCAGGAGCTACAGACCTTGAAATGGCAAGAATGAAAAAAGAAGCGATGATTTCTTTAATTATGCATGAAGTTGGCCATACCCTGGGATTGAATCATAATATGAAAGCAAGTCAGTTATTCTCTCCAGAACAATTGGCCGATGCCGATTTTATTAAAGGTAAAGCCCTTACGGGATCTGTAATGGATTATGCAGGTATAAATCTTACCAAGGACAGAACCAAACAAGGTCAGTATTATGACATGTCTGTAGGGCCTTATGATGAATGGGCAATTCAATTTGGTTATACGCCTTTTAAATCTGATCAAGAAGCCGCAGATCTTTTAAATCAATCTACCAAGCCAGAGCTTATTTTTGGAAATGATGCCGACGATATGCGTTCTCCTGGTAAAGCCATAGACCCAAGGGTAATGATTGGCGACCTTTCTAATGACCAAATTGGCTATTCGATCGATCGTTTTGAATTGGTGAATAATATGATGAAAGATGTAAAAGAAAAATTCACAAAAAACGGTGAGTCTTATCAAGAATTAAGAAGGGCTTATACCCTCTTAAGTGGTCAAAGAGCTACTGCAGCTAATGTTATTTCAAGATTTATTGGTGGTGTTTATGTTGATAGGGCCATGGCCGGACAGGAAGGCGGAACGCAACCATATACCCCGGTAAGTTTACAAGATCAGAAAAGAGCGATGAATGCATTGAGCAAATATGTTTTTGCACCTAACGCATTTGATGCTCCTAACGATCTGTATAATTATTTAGCGATGCAAAGAAGAGGATATAACTTCTTTAGATCGCCAGAAGATCCAAAAATTCATGAGCAAGTATTGACCTATCAAAAAAATGTATTACGTCATGTATTACATCCAAATACCTTGCAAAGAATAAGTGATTCTGAATTGTATGGAAACAAATATTCACTATCAACTTTTATGACTGATTTGAATAGTGCGGTATTTAAGGCTGATATCTATGGGAATGTGAATTCGTTTAGGCAGAATTTACAAGTTGAATACACAAATATGTTGATCGATGCCTTAACCGGAAAACAAAAAGATAAGTTTACCAATAATGCTAAATCTATGGCATTGTACAATCTGAAAAATATTCGGGCGATGGCAGCACCCTCAGGAAATGTTTCATCAAGGGCTCATAAACAACATTTAAGAACCCTTATTGACAATTCTTTAAAAGAAATTAAGTAGTTTTTTAATTATATTTCTGTTGATAAAAAGCCGTAACGTCTTATGTTACGGCTTTTTTAATTAAATTATTATTTAATAATTATCTTAG
>CBDUPN010000142.1:0-4262 GCA_965369125.1 uncultured Aureibaculum sp.
ATTCCTCTTAATTGCTTTTGTTCGATCTGTTGTGCTACTTCTGCCGTATCTGTTTCTTCTACCAATCGGATATCGCGATGGCTTCTAAAAAAATTACGGCACTGCAAAATAGCCATGGGGTGCGACCAAACCTCTTTGATATCTGCCAAGGTTTGTCCGTGAAGCCCCATTAAATGATGATGAATTGGCAAATGCACTTCACCTTGTATCTTTAGATTAAACTCATCGATTAAGGCGTAATTTGGCAAAATAGAACCCGCCAGGGAGTTTTCTATTGCCATTACAGCACCGTCTACCTCACCATTATTGATCAAGTCGGGTATTTGGGTAAAAGAATAACACTCTGCAAAGGTAATCTCCTCCCCAAAGTATTGATTGGCAACGATGTGGTGGAATGATCCTAATATTCCCTGAATTGCTATTTTCATTTTTTCATGACCTTAAAAGAAAAAAGCCTCGAATTAACGAGGCTTTTACATTGTGCATTTTATTTATATATCTAAATAACACCAACAAAGCCTCGCTTCAAATTATAAAAATAAAAGAAGTAAAAGTATGCTTGCCAAGTGTTTAAATTCTTCATTGACGTAAAATCGAGCAGCAAATCTATACTTAAAAAATTAAAAAACAAATTATTTTAGTCAAATCCCATATTTTTTATCAATTTAATAGAATTCTATTATAAAAAATAAGAATTTTATATTAGTAGTAATCTATAATTAAAAATTGACAACTTTGTATGGCGATTGTCGCATTTACTTTCAAACGATGTATAGGCATTGTGCAATTTTACTAGTAAATTAGTCACATGAAAAAATATAACCTTCTTATTATACTTTCCTTGCTTTATATAAGCATGAATTACGGGCAAACTGCGCATTCACATAATCATGATCGAATTATTGATTTCCCCGATATTCCTGGATATAAGACGCTTACTTGCGACTTGCATCAACATTCGGTGTTCTCCGATGGTGAGGTTTGGCCCAGTATTCGTGTGAAGGAAGCCTTAAAGGATGGACTTGAAGCAATATCAATTACAGAACATATAGAATACCAGCCACATAAAGATGATATTCCACATCTTGACCGCAACCGTTCTTTTGAGATTGCAAAAAAGGAAGCTGAAGGTCATGATCTGTTGGTAATTAACGGTGCCGAGATTACACGATCAATGCCTCCCGGTCATGTCAATGCCATCTTTTTACAAGATGCTAATACTTTGAATCAGACAGATGTTTTGGAGGTGTTTAGAGAAGCCGATAAACAAGGGGCTTTTATATTTTGGAACCACCCGAATTGGATAGCCCAAAGACCTGATGGTGTAGCTACATTAACCGACTTGCATCGACAATTGATCAATGAAGGTTTGCTACATGGAATAGAAGTAGTAAATGAATATACATATTCTGATGAAGCCTTGCAGATTGCCTTAGACCACAACCTAACCATTATGGGAACTTCTGATATCCACGGGCTTATAGACTGGCAATTTAAGGTTCCAGAAGGCGGACACAGACCTATTACGTTGGTATTTGCCAAAGAACTAACCGAAGCCGCGCTTAAAGAAGGCCTTAAAGAACGACGTACGGTAGTTTGGTTTAACAATTTGCTAATAGGTAAAACCGAATTTTTAGTGCCTTTAATTGAAAGTTCAATAGTGGTAAAAAAAGTAGTGCCACTCAATAGTTATAAGGGTGAATCCTTAGTTGAGGAGGTTACGATAGAAAATATATCTGACACCGACTTTATCTTAAAAAACCTTTCTGGATATACGTTACATAATAATGCGGATGTTGTGGAAGTAAAAGCCAAAAGCAATACTATTATTGAAATAAAGACACTTGTGGCTAAACCAGCATTAGCGATAAGATTTAGGGTATTGAATGCAGTTACAGCCCCCAATACCCACCCGGAAATTATGGTAAAAATTAGGTAAATGTTTAGAAGAAGATTTATTCATTCTTTCTATTCCTCAAACTTTTGTTTCTTTGCAGTATAAACACAACAGATGTCAATAGAAGTACAACAAATAAGTAAATTGTATGGTGAGCAAAAAGCCTTAAATGGGGTAAGCTTTACTATCAAATCGGGTGAAATTGTCGGCTTTTTAGGCCCTAACGGTGCTGGGAAATCTACCTTGATGAAGATCATTACCACTTATATAACTCAAAGCGAAGGGATGGTTTCCGTTAATGGCCATAATGTAGCTACCGATTCGATGCAGGTAAAGAAATCAGTAGGCTATCTACCAGAGCACAACCCATTGTATTTAGAAATGTATGTAAAAGAGTATTTACAATTCAATGCGTCTATACATAAAGTTGGCAAAGCACGTATTGCAGAGGTAATTTCACTAGTGGGTCTCGATTCCGAAGCACATAAAAAGATCGGGCAGCTCTCTAAAGGGTACCGTCAGCGTGTAGGCCTTGCAGCAGCCCTCTTGCACGACCCTGAAGTGCTTATCCTAGACGAACCTACCACAGGATTAGATCCCAACCAACTTGTAGAAATACGTAATCTTATAAAAGACATTGGCAAGACCAAAACGGTATTGTTCTCAACCCATATTATGCAGGAGGTAGAAGCAGTTTGCGATCGTGTCATTATCATCAACAAAGGACAACTGGTAATAGATAAAAAACTAAAAGATCTTAAAAGTGATAAAGAACAGGTGGTAGAGGTAGAGTTCGATTTGCGGGTAGAGCAGCAATTATTAGAACAAATACCAAAACTTTCGAAAGCCATTAACCTGCACGATAATACCTGGCAGCTCATTTTTAGTACTTCCAAAGATATGCGCCCGGCAATTTTTGATTTCGCTCATGATAACGGACTTAAGCTCTTGCAATCTCAGGTAAAAAATCAGGATCTAGAAAGTTTGTTTAGGAGTTTGACAAAGTAATTTAATAAACATAAAGTCATCTCGAAGGAGTATAGCGCCTGAGAGATCTCTCACATTTGTTCGAGATGACCAATAGATTAATTTCCTGCTATCCGTGTCATTTCGAGTGGTTTTTCGAAGAAAAATTGTATCGAGAAATATTATGGGGTCATATTTCCTTTAGTTAAAAATTACTCGTTTTCGATACACCTTGCTGGCGCAAAGCACCCAAACTGACGTAATTTTTATTGTTTTTCCTTTACTTCAAGATTACCTAGGCGGGTATTCGCTCAAAACCTTATCAAAAACACTTTTGAAATAAGCCTCTTTTTCGTTTGGAGTCAAATTTTTAGTAAAACGACCTTCATAGTTACATTGCCATACCAGGAGGTCTTTAGCAACGTCTATAAATTCAATGGTAAATACCTGGGTAATGGCATTCGATTCAAGGGGTATTTGTCCGCCAATACCTACACCCACGTGTCTTCCGGTACCACCAACCCCAATTCCAACACTATTGCGGCCCTGGGTTTCGAATTGCTCTGATACTATATTTACATACAGATCGGGCTTAGATGTTCTTTTGACGCCTTTAACCAGCAATGCCTTTTCAAATTGTTCAATTACGCGTGTACTGTCGAAGGGACTCATAAAAAGCTGCAGATCGGGATAATAATCGAAAGAAGTATAGGTGGTAAAATCTGCTTCCTTATCAAAATCGTATACCATTCTCGGAGTACCGCATGATATAAAAATTAAGACACTTATTATGATTAAAGCAGCTAGTTGATAGTACGTTTTCATGACCATCCTTTTTTAAAATTCACCCATCTATTAAAGATACATCAACTCGCACTGGCATCAAAATTTTTAACAAATACTTATGCCGCTATTGCACGGTATCTTTTTTCTTTTTCTTACCACCCAAAAGATTCTTTAAAGCATCTTTAGCGACTTCTTTAACCTTATCATTATTGATCACTTTTACAGAATCTACTTTTGTACTTACTTTCGTACTGTCTTTTGGCAAGTTCTTATTTAGTAATTGGGTCAAGGCATTTGTTACCTCATCCTTCCCTTTATTGATGAGTTTTTGTTTCTGATTATTAGCGATCTCTTTACCCAGATTGGTAACAGCCGCTTTAAAGTCGGTTTTGATATTCGGATTTTTAAAAGTACCTGAAATCAAAGCATTCACCGGTATTTTTATGATATTTTGTTCTTCTGTACTAAGTTGTGCTATGAGATTAGCAGCCTCTTTACCGAGGTATTTTGCCGGTACATTGATCACGGCATCATAAGCCAGCGATTTGTCAAAACCATGTCCTCCAGAAACCGCAATTTCGATATCTTCATATTTGATCATAAAGGGTTTTAA
>CBDUPN010000143.1:0-4235 GCA_965369125.1 uncultured Aureibaculum sp.
ACTGAAGATTCGGCTGAATTAATTGGTCCGACACAAACCCCGGAAGCACTTGAGGGATCCGTATCTAAATTACTGGGCATTCCCATTGAGAATATAACTGTAAATATGACACGTATTGGTGGTGGATTTGGAAGGAGACTTTACGTACATTTTGGCGTAGAAGCCGCCGCTATATCTAAAAAGATAGGTGCTCCCGTTAAGCTTATGTACACCAGGGAAGATGATATGACCCAGGGTACGTATCGTCCTGCATACCGTCAAAAATATAAGGCGGGATTGGATGAAAATAACAACCTCATTGCCTTTACAGTAAAGGGTGCCGGATTGCCCGAAGGCGCTGTTTTTCCACATCGTTTTCCTGCCGGGGCGGTTGAGAATTATTCTGCCGAAAAAATCAAGGCAAATACCAATATTTCAACAGGGGCTTGGAGGGCACCAAGGTCGCATTTTACTGCGGGCGCTGAACAGTCATTTCTAGATGAAGTCGCTGAATTGGCAGGTAAGGATCCTATCGACTTCCGATTGGAATTATTTGATCGGGCTATAAAAAATCCTGTTGGAGAAAAATATGAGTATGAGGCAGAACGTTATGCCGGTGTGCTGAAATTGGTTAAGGAAAAAGCCAATTGGGGAAAAACAGAACCGGGTGTTCATCGTGGAGTAGCAGCGTATTTTTGTCATTCAACCTATGTTGCTGAGGTCTTTGACATTGTTATGGAAAATGACCAGCCGATAGTGAAAAAGGTATGGTGCGCTGTTGATTGTGGTATTGTAATAAATCCAGATGCTGCTATCAATATGATCCAGGGAGGAGTTATAGACGGTATAGGAAGTGCAATGTACAGCCAGTTAACCTTTAATAATGGGGCTCCAAATGAAATGAATTTCGACAATTACAGATTGATTCGCCATTCTCAAGCTCCCAAAGAAATAGAAGTTTTCTTTGTTAAGAACGAAATAGCGCCCACAGGATTGGGTGAGCCAGGTCTTCCTCCTGCTGTTGGGGCCTTGGCAAATGCTTTATACAAAGCGACAGGCCAGCGATATTATCATCAACCATTCGTTTCAAATCAGAAAATTCTTGGTTAAAAAAGATAGAAGGATTCATTTTGACCTACCACGATCAATAGTTGATTGTGGTAGGTTTATATTTGTATTAATTAGAATTTATTAGGTTATGACATACGAGTTAAAAAATCTTATAGAGACTGGTATTATTTGGCAGAAAAAAGGAATTAAAGTTGTTTTGGCAACAGTAGTTGCTTTAGAAGGATCATCATACAGAAGACCAGGAGTAAGGATGTTGTTGGCTGATAATGGGAAATGGGTAGGTGCCGTAAGCGGCGGATGTGTTGAAAAAGAAGTATACCGCCAGGCGCAAAGTGTTTTTAAAACGCAAAAGGCCAAAGTAATGAGCTACGATGGCAGCTATAGATTGGGGTGTGAAGGTATTTTGTATATTCTGTTAGAGCCCTTTAAAATTTCAGATAATTGTTATACATCATTTCAACAAGCAGTAAAGGATCGGAAGCGTTTTACCTGTGATTCTTATTATCAGATAGATCCCGATCAAAGTACTGATATGGGATCAATCTTGACTATTGACAATGAATCATTTACGCTATCACCGTCATTTGACCCTTCGTCTCTTGAAAAATTGGACCGTTTTTCTCAGGAATTTGCGCCTATTTTTCAATTATATATTTTTGGAGCAGAACATGACGCAGTTGCGCTTTGTAAAATGGCAAGCCAGTTAGGTTGGGATGTCAACATTGTTGCCCCACAGGGTGAAGCTAAAACAATCGACTATTTTTCCGGAGCCACAAGTTTAATAACGCCAGCTTTCGATAATATTGAAACATCCGGATTTGATGAAAATACAGCTGTGGTGGTGATGACGCACAGTTTTAATAAGGATGTAAGATATCTAATGGCACTACGGGATGTGCAACCTGCTTATTTTGGACTTTTAGGTCCGGCTCATAAAAGGGAGCGTTTGTTTTCTAAATTTTTGGAATACCATCCGGATACCAATACTGAATTTTTTGAAAAGATACACGGCCCGGCAGGCATCAATATAGGTGCCGAAAACGCTTCTGAAATTGCCTTGTCAATTTTAGCCGAAATTTTAAGTGTTATACGAAAGAGCAAACCTATTTCCTTAAGGGATAAAATAGGTCATATTCATGAATAATATTCAACATCTCTTGTTGGCAGCAGGAGCATCCAAACGTATGGGGAAGCCCAAACAATTATTACCATGGGGTAAGGAAACATTAATTGAGCACCAAATACATACTTTATTAGAAACTAACCATAAGGTATCAGTAGTTTTGGGAGCTTATGCGGATAAAATTTCAGAGGTTATTGAAAAATTCCCAATTGATATTTATACCAATAAAGATTGGGAAAATGGCATGGGAACCTCAATTTCATATGGTTTGAAGATGCTCATAGAAAAACATCCAAAAGTAGATGCTGTTCTCATTTCCTTGATCGATCAGCCTCTTATTAAATCGACACATTTTAAGAAGATGTTAGATCTTTTTCAACCCGGAAAAAATGAAATTATTGTTTCCTATTCTGAAAAAGGCTGGTCAGGATCACCCGTGTTATTTGATAATGTATATTTTAAAGAACTATTAAAATTGAAGGGGGACGAGGGTGCAAAACGAATAGTTCAAAAATATCGAAACTCCGTTAAATTAATTGATGGCGGGGAAAGCCTGACAGATATCGATACCCATCAGGTTTACCTTAAATTATTGGATAAATTTATGAATGATAATCATTAAAAATAAGGTTCGATCTAAAGTGATAACCACTCAGCAAATAACATCCACCCTAATTCCTAATTATTGTAAATGTTTAGTGATTTTATCGCTTAAAGGATTGGTAATTGAAAAATAATAATCAATAAATTGACCATTAGGTCCTATTAAATATTTTTGAAAATTCCATTTTACAGATGAATTTGACTTTCCATTCTTGGCTTTGTCTGTGAGCCATTGATAGAGTGGATGTTGATTTTTTCCTTTGACATCAATTTTTTCTGTCATAACAAATGAAACACCATAATTGGCTTGACAAAATGACTGAATTTCCTGGGCTGTTCCCGGTTCTTGACCCCCAAACTGATTACATGGTACCCCAATGATCATAAGGTTATCACTATATTTATCATATAATTTTTGAAGATCTTCATATTGCCCTGTGAATCCACATTTTGAAGCTACATTCACAAAAAGGATATATTTATTCTTATAGTCAGACAAATTAAGGGTTTCTCCAGTTAAATTATTGATTTGTATATCATAAATAGATGCGGTTGGTGTTGTTTGCGACATGGTTTTCGTAAAAAATGTTAACATAATTGTAAATATTAGTAATCTGTTCATCTTTATTTATAATGTGTTGAAATTATTGATCTTTACACCTTTTGCCTTTAAATCGAACATCAGATTATAAAGACCAAAAAATGTTCTATTGATATAGATAAAATGCTTGGAACCTCTATTTCCATTCATTTTACGTAACTCTGTGCTTTTGCTGTATTTTTCTCCCAGTGATGCTATTTTACCAAAGAACTCGGCATTGGAAAAATCAAATGTATCGACATGGAAAGGTTCCGTAAATAGTGTGAGCATTTCATGAAACATAGCGCTAAAGAATTCTATTTCTTCAGGTGAATCATCCTGGCGTAAAATTTCAAGTTCAAATAATTTTTGCTTAAAAATATCCGCGTTGTTGATGTTTTCCTTTTTTGCTAAATCAAAATAGGGAATGTAAAATTCGTCAGGAACTTCTTTCATACACCCGAAGTCTATGGCAATTAGTTCACCTTTTTCAGATACCAGGAAGTTGCCTGGGTGCGGATCTGCATGTACTTTCCGCAAGTTGTGCATTTGAAACATATAAAAATCCCATAGCGCTTGCCCAAGCTTATTTGAAAGCTCTTGGTCGGTATTATGAGAGACAAATTCAGAAAGATGTTCACCATGCATCCAGTCCATGGTAATGATCCGTTCTGATGAATATTCTTCGTAGTAGTTTGGAAACTTTAAATTCGGAATATGTTTACAGGCCATCACAATTGCTTTGCTTTGCTCGACTTCCAAAATATAATTAGTTTCTTCAATGAGTTTATTTTCAACCTCTTTAAAGTATTTATCAGAATCTTTGCCCTTGATATTGAACATTTTAATGGCAATTGGTTTTACCAACGCAAGATCTGA
>CBDUPN010000144.1:0-4211 GCA_965369125.1 uncultured Aureibaculum sp.
ATAAGTTTTAAGATCTGATATTCCCGGCGTGTTAAAGAATTGATCAACATACCTTCCTGACTTCCTTTTTCTTGTGTAGGTTTGCCCATCAGGGTTTTCATCATCTTCTCCTTAACCTCATCACTAAAATACTGTTCGCCCTTAAAAACATTACGAATGGCTTTAACAATATGTTCACCGGCAGATTTTTTAGGTACAAATCCTTTAGCGCCCATACTCAATACTTCCTTGATCAGTTTTATATCATCATAACTTGATAAGATCACTACTTGTGGAACATCATCAAAATTCTGAAACTGACGCAATACTTCAAGACCGTCTAATTCAGGCATATTGATATCTAAGATCAATACATCTGCAGAATGTTCATGGAACCATTCAAGTACCTGGTTCCCGTTCAAAGAATAACCAACAACTTCAATATCCTTTTCTAATCCCAATACAGCAATAACCCCATCAATTAAAATTTGATGGTCATCTGCGATATGTACCGTAATTTTGTTATCTAGTAACTCTTCCATTATATAATGGGAAATATAATATAAATCATCAAAATAAAAAACTGAAAAAATGACGATATATTGCCTTATTGTAAAAATAAAGGTAAAAAAAAATCCGATGTTCTCACATCGGATTTTTTGTTGTCTATATTTGACAAAACTATAACATCGTTCTTGGTTTTTTAAGACCACGATATGTATCTTTCTTAAATTCACTATCTAAAGACGCTACGTCATAGTCTGTTTCAAAATAATTATTGAAATCTATTCCTGCAGTTTTAACGGTAATGGAATGTGAAACAACAACATTCGAATTTCCGTTTTCTACTAAATAAATTTGAGTCGTATTATTAACAGTACTTGTGGTTACAACCGTATTGGCATCAACTGCAAAAGTAATGGTATATTCACCATTCACTTGTTCGATCACCGGATAAGATTGCAAAAGAGTTCCGTCAATATCCTTTAAAATTATGGTATTATTGGTGCTATTAGTAAAAGAAGCTAATATCAATACTGCACCCAAAGCGAGTATTAATTTTCTCATGATAGGGGATTTTTAGAGTTATTAATAAATATTTTTTAGAGTTACCAACTTTATTCCTGATATTTCTATGTATCAAAAATAGAGTCTTAAAAACATGAAAACAATAGGGAAAACGGGGAATTTTAAAATTACCTAGAAACCACTAACAACTACCCAATAACCACTAGTTTTTCATATTCTTGACGTAAATTAACAAAAAAATTGTTAATAAATACAATATTTTGTTAATAATTTTTTTATACTTATTTAATAATTCACTGATATTCAGCATTCTATATCAAGGTCATTACTGAATAAAAAAGTAAAAAAAATTGCTTGCGTGGAAAAAAATAATTACTACATTAGCAACAGAGAAAAGGAAACTCCTATTATAGTAAGGAGAGAAGCTATTTGTAGATGCTGATTTCAGCGTTTCACTTCTCCCCTTTCTCCCCTTCTTTTCTCCCCTTATTACTAAGGAGTATGTATATAAGTGTTTAGCGACAATTAATACTCCAAATTTATTGCAAAGTGTAATACCCGTCAATAGAGCAAGTGGGTATTTTTAAAAATCATGGAATTCCGTGATTTTTTGCAAAAATTGTAACAGCCAAGTTTAACTTGGCTGTTTTTTTTTGAATGAGAATATATATCCTATAAAAATAAAAGCCTATCTTAAATAGATAGGCTTTTACGCACAATATAACTAAGATGTTAGAATTATCGCAATCGATCTACAGATTTTACAAGGTCTTCATCCTTTTTGATCGCTTTGTTTGCTATGGCTAACAATACAATAACAACAACAGGCAAGAACACCCCAATACCTTTCTCTGAAACTTGCGTTTCTCCAGATAACATTAGTAGATGATAAATCAATACTCCTAATAAAATAAGGTTTATCAAAATATTGATCCGGTTTAAAACAAACTGATTTTTTCTATTCTTAAATAAGAATATACTCATCAGGCTAAGGAAACCAGATAGGACAAATAAAATTGGTATTACTTTTAAAAACATCAAGCCTTCATTAAATAAGCTCAATGCAAAGATTTCATCACCTTGTATATTTGTCCATAAAGAAAATACAAAGATCAATCCTAAGGAAATAACCCCTGCTAATATAAGATACAAAGTTTGAACGCGTTGAATCATCTATTATTTTCTAAAACGAGTGGCAAAAATACATTAATCTTTTTAAGAAATAAAGCTGTATATAAAATATAATTTGTATAATTGCAGTACAATTACAGCATATTGTAAATCTACTTCATTTTACAGTAATCATAAATAGACCATATCAAATTATTTATTTTATATAACTCTTATTCGAAAGGAAATTATCCTTTAAATTAATTTAACTACATTTTATTCATAATGTTTGAAATTGAATCATTAAAACAAAAAAAGCTACCTGAATTACAAGAGATAGCAGAAAAAATTGGTGTGTCAAAATTTCGTCAGCTTAAAAAATTAGATTTAGTATATCAAATTTTAGATGTCCAAGCGGCAAATCCTATCGCAAATGAGTCGAAACCTTCTCGACCCAAGCCACAACAAAAACCACTTCGCAAAAGAATTCAAAAACCGGTTGTTGTCAATAAACCTATTGAAAAAGTAACAACTGTTGAATCTGATGAAAAAAAAGTCCCGAACGAAAAAATTGTTTCGCCCGACAATAAAGAGTCTATAACAGACCCAAAAAAATCTGATGAAGCACCACGTGAAAAAAAACAACACGATCAGCCAAAACAGAAAAACTTTCGCAAAGAAAACAATCAGACTACCCCACATCAAAGAAATGCCCCACCTAAGCAGAACAAGCAAGCAGGCAATACGGCTAGAAGGCAGGGTAAATATCGTGATCCTGATTTTGAATTTGACGGTATCATCGAAAGTGAAGGTGTGCTGGAGATCATGCAAGACGGTTATGGCTTTTTAAGATCGTCTGACTATAATTATTTATCATCTCCAGATGATATTTATGTTTCGCAATCACAAATAAAATTATTTGGTCTAAAAACAGGAGATACCGTTCGAGGAATCGTACGCCCACCAAAAGAAGGAGAAAAGTATTTCCCTTTGATCAGGATCTCATTAATTAATGGTTTAAATCCAAGTATTGTTAGAGATAGGGTCGCTTTTGAGCATCTTACACCATTATTCCCTAAAGAAAAATTCAATCTTGCCGAAAAAGGGAGTTCGATATCCACTAGGATCATTGATCTGTTTTCTCCCATCGGTAAAGGTCAAAGAGGAATGATCGTTTCCCAGCCTAAAACGGGTAAAACCATGTTATTAAAGGATATCGCAAATGCCATTGCGGCGAATCATCCTGAAGTATATCAAATTGTTCTATTAATTGATGAAAGGCCTGAAGAGGTAACGGATATGCAGCGGAATGTTAAAGGTGAGGTTGTTGCCTCAACTTTTGATGAACCGGCAGAAAAACACGTACGCGTTGCAAATATCGTATTAGATAAAGCGAAAAGACTGGTTGAATGTGGTCATGATGTTGTAATACTATTAGATTCTATCACGCGATTGGCACGAGCTTATAATACAGTAGCTCCTGCTTCCGGTAAAATATTGTCGGGTGGTATAGATGCGAATGCATTGCATAAACCTAAGCGTTTTTTCGGAGCAGCCCGTAAAATTGAAAATGGTGGTTCCTTAACCATTATTGCTACAGCATTGACAGATACAGGTTCAAAAATGGATGAAGTGATCTTTGAAGAATTCAAAGGTACCGGTAATATGGAGCTTCAATTAGACAGAAATATTTCTAATCGTAGAATATACCCAGCAGTTGATCTGGTAAAATCTAGTACAAGAAGAGATGATCTATTATTAGATGAAAAAACTATTCAACGAATGTGGGTACTGCGTAAGTATTTAGCGGACATGAATCCTGTAGAGGCTATGGAATTTATTAGTGAAAAAATTAAGTTCACAACCAACAACCAGGAGTTTTTGGTATCTATGAATGGATAGATATAATAAATTACTAATTCAAGTAATTGAGAGTCAGGTATGTTTACCTGGCTCTTTTTTTATACTTAAATTTCTTTTTTGATAATCGAAAAAATGCGTATCTTTGCCGCCACATCGCGGGGTAGAGCAGTAGGTAGCTCGTTGGGCTCATAACCCAAAGGTCGCTGGTTCGAGTCCAGTCCCCGCTACTA
>CBDUPN010000145.1:0-4163 GCA_965369125.1 uncultured Aureibaculum sp.
TTAACCAAAGAATTTATTTGACTTAGTATAACATCAGATCTTTTTATTTTAAGTTCTGATAATTTACGATCTGTTATGTCTTGTAAAGTGCCTATTACTTTTTGTCTCAATCCATTATTGTCGTAACTAATTTTAGCCAATCCTTTAACCCAAACAATCTCTTTATCGTTAAATCTTTTAATTCTAAATTCTTTTCTTACCGAACTAGAATTTTCTAATAATTCTTTTACTACTTTAAAATCTTCTGGATAAATAAGCGCCAGCCAACCATCAAGATTCTTTGTGTAATTTGAATCGATTCCCACGATTTCATCGAAAATGGCATTAGATTCAAATAAATTCGATTCATCATAGAAAATAAAAGATCCGAGTCGGGATATTCTTTGTGTTTCTTGCAGTTTTAATTCGTTTTCTTTTAATGTTAATTCTGCAACTTTTCGTGCCGTAATATCTTGAATAGTGCCCACTACCTTAGACGGAATACCATTTTCACATTTTATTTCGGCAAGATCGTAGATCCATTTTATCTCATTTTTATGATTAATAATTCGATATTCATCCTCATAGAGTTTACAATTATTAATGCAGTCACGCCATAATAATTCACTTTTTTCATAATCTTCTGGATGGGTAATACTTTTCCACCAGCCTTTATTATTTTTTGGCGTTTTCTTAATCCCTAAAATTGATTTATAGATTGATGAAGCCGATACAGCATTCGTTTTTAGATCTATTTCATAGGTTCCTAAATTAGCTATTTTCTGAATTTCTATTAATTTTTTCTCATTTAATAAAATTGCTAATTCGTTTACTTTTCTTTCTGTTATATCTTGAATAGTACCTACAAAATTTACAGGGATGTTGTCTTTATACCGAATTTCACCTAGCGCATGCAACCATTTTATCTCTTTCGTTTTTTTATGTACAATTCTATATTCTCTATTAAATTTACTTTTTGTTTTGATACAGTTCTTGAGTATTTTTTTATTGTCTTCGAGATCTTCGGGATGTACTACAGTTCGCCATGTTTCTAGTGTTTTTACATCTGATGATTTAAAACCCACGATAGCATCAAAAATATAGGAGCTAGAGAATATATTTGTTTGAAGATCTAAATTAAAAGAACCTAATTGGGCAATTTCTTGTGCATTCTTTAAAGCATCTTCACTTTCTAAAAGGGATAATTCAGCTTTTTTTCGTTCGGTAATATCCCTCCATACACAATGAATAATTTTATTTTCAGGTTCATTAACTATGGCTGTAAGCAATACCTCCACCGGAAAATTTTCACCCGTACTTTTTGTATGGATCCATTCAAATCTATGCGTTCCCTTTTCTAAAGAAGCATTCATCATTTCTTGTGCTTTTACGAATGAATCTTTACCATCAGGTTGCACTTCTGGGGATAATTTAGAAGGGTGGGTCTGAAGGAATTCATCTTTTGTATTATACTCAAGCATTTCTATGGTTGCTTGATTGCATTCAATAAAAATTTCGTTTTTAATGATCAATATTGCATCACCCGATTTTTCAAATAATTCACGAAACTGTTTTTCACTTTCTTCTATTTTCTCCTTGGATAGTAGAAGTTGCGTTTTTGTTTCTTTCCATTCTGAAATATCTCTAACAACTGCATGTAATATTATATTTTTTGACTCATTTGATATGGATGTTAGCAAAACCTCAACCGGTAATTCTTTGCCTCTGCTATTGATATGGGTCCATTCAAATCTATGGGTTCCATTTTTTATAGCCGCTTCCATCATTTTAATAGACTTATCGGTTGATTTTTGGCCGTCGGGTTGAAATTTTGGTGATATTTTAGAAGGATCTTTATTTAGAATTTCTTTATTATTTTTATATCCTAATAAATCCACAGAAGCTTGGTTGCATTCAATGAAAATTCCATTTTCAATTATAAAGATAGCGTCACCAGATTTTTCATATAGCTCTCTAAATTTTTTTTCACTTAATTCTATTTTTTCTTTGACTTGAATCAATTCTGTGATATCGACAATTGAGAGAATCGCTTTGGAATAATCATTTTTTACAATTACATATTTTATTATTGTCGTTATTATCTCGCCATCACTTCGGGTAAATTGAGTTTCGCCGGTAAATTCTTTTTTGCCTTCGGCTAACGCAATCAGTTCTTTTTTTAAGGTTTCGTAAGATTTTGCATTAAAACTCTTACCTAATTGAGTAATTAGTTCTTCTTTATTTGTAACGCCCAGCAATTCTAGTGTAACATCATTTACATTCAATATTTTAATATTAGCGAGACATTCTGCTACAAAATCCGGATTGTCATTTAAATACTTGGCAAAATCCTTTGTTTTAGATTTCTTTTGATCTACTAACTTTTTAACGATAGAAAAATCTTCCTCCCATAATGAGATAGGGCTTTTAGAGAACAGATTTTTAAATTTTCTTTCGCTCTCAAGCAATAATTCATTTTTTACCGATAATTCTTTACTTAAGTTATTTAATTCTTCGTTTTGTTTTTTTAGAGCGAATTCATTGAATTTCTGATCGGTAATATCTTGTATAGTTCCTTTAAATTGTGTGGGTTCACCTTTATCATAAATGGCGTGTCCCCGTTCGCTTATCCACCTTAATTCATTATTGTCGTTGCGGTAAATTCTATATTTTCTATTATAAGGTTTTTTAGTTCTAATGCTTTCTAAATAATATTGATCGTTTAATTCCAGATCATTAGGATGAACAATATTTCTATAATATTCGTGCGTTTTAAGATTTTTATCGGTGAGGCCACATAATCTGTCAAAGACAGGTGAACTATCAAAAGTGTTGGTTTTAAAATCTAAAACATAGCTTCCTAGCTGTGCAATTTCTTGAGTTTCTTGTAATTCTTCGGTTTTTAATCTCATTTTTTCGAGAGCATCTTCGTATTTTTCTCGGAAGGTTAAGTCACGAAAAATATCTGTAAAGGAGGCATGCCCGTCATCAACATCTACCGTTCTTTTTTCGATGTATAATAAATAAAGAGTAAAGAGGGCAGCATAAATAATAGCTGCCAAAGTTTTAGAAGCAATGCCTGAAACCAATAGTGTTTGAAATTTCTCAGTCCCGGCATAAACACCAGTTGCAAATAATAATGCGTCCAAACTAAGAACAATGACCATGGTTAATAGTATTTTCACGAATAACCATTTAATGTATTTTGAAAGGAATTCGTATATAAATACTATTGCATAACCGTCTAGCAGTAATAATGCCGTTCCAACAAAAATAATTTTTGCGTTTTGGGAATAGAACTCAACAGGTAGATTATAGACATTATTTACAAATACATCGTTTATTAAATAACTAAAAATCACCAGTAATAATCCAATTATAACATTGGCAATAAAGAGCGCATATATTATTTTTCTAGCCTTAAGGGTATTTTCACGCAGGTAAACTAATAATATGGCAAATAAGCTTCCCGTAAATAAAACCATAGATCCCGGTGATACTTGGTAGCCAGAATATATTTCTATGGAGAGGGTACTAGTTAAAAAGACCTGTATAAACTGGAATACACCAAGGGTGATCACAAGTAAACTTAAACCAAAAATTGATCGCAGTCTAAATAGAAATAATAGCAGTACAGCTATGATGGTACATTGTAGCAGAAGTAATAAGATTTGTAAATAGGCAATGTCCATTTATTTAACCGTAAATAACTTTGGTAAATTATTAAAAAAAATAAATTTAACAAAAAGAAGGTATCTAAACCCTAAGAATTTAGAGAATATTATTTTTTAGGGCAAAAAGCGCCAATCCAACACTATTTTTGGCCTTAATTTTTTTAAGAAGGTTTTTGCGATGCGTTTCAACCGTACTTGGGCTGATAAATAATTTTTCGCAAATATCTTTTGTAGTCTGCTGCTGGGCGATGAGTTTAAGGATTTCTAATTCCCTTTTTGTAAGCGAATTAATTAATTCTCCTTCAAGATTTTCTTCTTCTGTTGATTCTTTATTCATTAAAGCATTCATCATTTTTTCTTTCACTTCATCGGTAAAATATTGTTTCCCTTTTGACACAGCGTGAATGGCATGAACAATATGTTCTCCTGCAGATTTCTTGGGAACGAAACCTTGTGCGCCTAGTTTTAATACATCTTTGATCAATTTATAGTTATCATAACTAGATAAAA
>CBDUPN010000146.1:0-4154 GCA_965369125.1 uncultured Aureibaculum sp.
GCTATCATGACTAATAACTCATCGTTAATATTATATACCTCACGTACTTTACCTCTGTAAACCGATTTTTGATTAGGGAAATTAAAATTTGTATGATTTATTGTATTCATTAACTACAGCGTAATTGTTAAATTTCTTATTTAATTTATATAAAAATTGTGAACTTTTATTCAGTTTCAATGCTTTTAAAGGCAGATATAATTTTCTTTACGAGCCTATGTCTTATTACGTCCCTATCGTCTAAATAGATCATCTCAATTCCGTCAATATCTTTTAAGGCCAATAAGGCTTCTTTTAACCCTGACACTTGCTTTCTTGGCAAATCGATCTGTCCCGGGTCTCCATTAATAATAAACTTGGCTGCCTTTCCCATGCGTGTTAAGAACATTTTCATTTGGTTATGGGTAGTGTTTTGAGCTTCATCTAAAATAACAAATGCATGGTCGAGGGTTCTACCTCGCATAAATGCCAAAGGGGCTATTTGTATGATACCGCTTTCGAGGTATGATTCCAACTTTTCATGGGGGATCATGTCTCTTAAGGCATCATATAATGGTTGCATATATGGATCTAATTTTTCTTTTAGATCACCGGGTAAAAATCCCAAATTTTCACCTGACTCTACAGCTGGCCTTGTTAAAATAATTCTGCGAACCTCTTTTTCTTTTAAGGCCTTTACTGCCAAAGCTACTGCCGTATATGTTTTACCGGTACCAGCTGGTCCAACAGCAAAAATCATGTCGTTTATATACATAGCATCAACCATTTTTCGCTGATTTATGGTTTGGGCTCTAATTAATCTGCCATTAACGCCATGTACCAGTACATCTTCCATTTTGATGGATTTCTTTTGCTCGTCTCCATTAGAAGTTAATAGTCTTTCAATACTATTTTCGTCTAATTTGTTGTACTTATTAAAATGATCTACCAACATAGCCAACCGTTTTTCGAATTCATCTAATAATTCTTTTTCACCAAAAATTTTAATTCTATTTCCTCTGGCAACTACTTTAATTTTAGGAAAGTATTTTTTGAGCTGCTCTATATTACTATTTTGAGTTCCAAAAAAATCTTTTGGATTTATCTCGCTTAATTCAATAATTCTTTCGTTCAAATGGAATTTATTTTATGTTTAAAATGTTCATTATAAAACTCAATATGATATTCTCTAATTTTTAAATTCAGTCTTTTAAATTTAACTGAAGTAACCCATACTTTTTATATTATTTTCATTTACTTTATGTTATTTGAAAACAAAAAAAAATATGTAGGTTTGTAAACAAATTTAATAATTATATTAGTAATTAAACTCCTGCTTTCTCAAGAAGTAATCAACAAATGCCTTTAATAACTTTAACTACAGATTTCGGGACCAAAGATCATTTTGTAGGCACAATTAAAGGCGCTATTTACACGGAGTTCATAGATGCCAAAATTGTTGATATATCGCACCAAATATCACCTTTTAATATTACTGAGACTTCTTATATCTTAAAAAATGCCTATCGGAATTTTCCTACAGGAAGCATACATATTGTAGGAGTGGATTCTGAATTAAGTGTTGAAAACAGGCAAATTGCCATTGAATTGGACGGGCACTTTTTTATCTGTTCTGATAATGGTATTATTTCTATGATAGCCTCAGAAATTAAACCTGATAAAATGGTAGAAATTACCATACATAATACATTGGCAAGTAGTTTTAATGTGTTGGATGTTTTTGTTAAAGTTGCTTGTCACATTGCAAGGGGAGGTACTTTAGACGTTATTGGAAAACCGATTGACCAATATAAAAAACTAAATGAAGTCAATCCGTTAATTAACGATGAACGAAATAGAATATCGGGCTGTGTAATCTATATTGATAATTACGGAAATGTTGTGAGTAATATCACAAAAAAATTATTCAAGGAAATTGGAAAAGGCAGGGCTTTCGAAGTAATTGCCCGGAATTATACCTTTGATAAAATTCTCGAACAATATAATGAGGTTGTGAATTTTAGTATTCCACCGGAAAACAGACAAGATGATGGTAAAAAATTAGCTATTTTTAACTCGGCCGGATATTTAGAAATATCAATATATAAGAGCAATTTAAAGACGGTCGGTGGCGCGTCATCTCTGCTTGGATTGCAATATAGGGATAGTATTACGGTTAAATTTTATTAAGATGTTCATTAGAATTGTGAAAATGAGTTTTAAACTCAATACCTTAGAAACGTTTTTAAGCAATTTTAATAAGAATAAAGTCAAGATCAGGAATACTAAGGGATGCAACTTACTTGAGTTATATCAAGATAAAAATGACCCTACGATCTTCTTTACGTATAGCCATTGGGATACGGAAAAAGATCTTGAAAATTACAGAAACTCAGATCTTTTTAAAAAGGTATGGTCAGAAACTAAGGTACTATTTAAAAATAAACCGGAAGCCTGGAGTGTAAATAAATTAGATAGTTTATTGTAAAAATATTAATTAAAAAATTATAGAAAAACTCAATAATATTACATGCTTTCAATTTTAAAAAAAGAACTCAATTCATTTTTTGCATCACCGATTGGCTATTTAGTCATCGCTGTCTTTTTAGTGATGAACGGATTATTTCTTTGGGTATTTGTCGGTGATTTTAATATACTCAATGCCGGATTCGCCGATTTAAATAGTTTCTTTTTTATTACGCCGTGGTTCTTCTTATTCCTCATTCCGGCGATTACCATGAGAAGCCTTTCTGATGAGATCAGATTGGGCACTATTGAAATCTTAAAAACAAAACCTATTAGCGATTGGCAGATCGTATTGGGTAAATTTTTTGGCGCTTTATTATTAATTCTGTTTGCTTTAATGCCAACCATAATTTATGCGTATAGCATTATACAATTAGGCAATCCGGTTGGTAATCTTGATATTGGTTCTACTATTGGTTCATACATAGGTTTGTTATTTTTAGCAAGCGCATTTACATCGTTCGGTTTATTTACTTCAACTTTTTCAGGCAATCAAATAGTCGCCTTTATGCTTGGTGTAATAATTTCTTTCTTTATGTTTTACGGATTTGAAGCCTTGGCCGACCTCGGCATCTCAGAATCATTAAGGAGCTTTGGCCTATTTGAACATTATAAAAGTATAAGCCGGGGTGTTATCGACACCAGTGATATTGTATATTTTGTTTCGGTTACCGTTTTCTTTTTGTTTTTAACTTACTTAAAACTGAAAGAAGAATGAGAAATCCTGTAATGAAAATATTCCTGTCGATCGTTATTTTGATTGTTGTCAATTTTCTTGCTGGTAAATTCAATCAACGTTTAGATATAACAAAAGATAAACGCTATACCTTATCGGAAACCACAAAACACATTGTAAAAAATTTACAAGAGCCCGCCGTTATTAAGGTCTATCTGGAAGGAGATTTTCCTTCTGAATTTAAGAGATTACAGATAGAAACAGCTTTACATCTGGAAGAGTTAAATGTCCTTAATAAAAACATCAAATTCAGGTTTATAGAACCTTTAGACATTGCAGAGGAACTCATAAAATCCGGATTACAACCGAGCAGGCTTTCGGTTCAGGAAGGCGGCAAGGTGTCAGAAGCTGTTATTTTTCCCTGGGCTACCATTGAATACCAGGATAAAATTGAAAATATATCATTATTGTCAAGTAATTCAAGTGGAACCCAAGAAGAACAATTGCAGAGTTCGATCGAAAATTTAGAATACGCCTTCTCTGATGCCATTTATAAAGTTTCATTAAATGATAAACAAAAGATTGCCATTTTAAAAGGCAATGGAGAGCTGGAAGACATTTTTTTGGTTGGTTTTTTAAGTCGATTAAAACAATATTATAAGTTAGCACCTTTTACACTCGATTCTGTAAAAAATAACCCTCAAAGATCGCTTGAGCAATTAACAACATTTGATCTGGCGATCATTGCCAAACCAACTGAAAAATTTACCGAAGAAGAAAAATTCACCCTAGATCAATATATTATGAATGGCGGTAAAACCTTATGGTTAATTGATAATGTGAACGCCGAATTAGACAGTCTTATGCTCACCGGACAATCGTTAGCTTTCAATAGGGACTTGAATCTTACCGATTTATTATTTAGCTATGGTGTGAGGGTAAATTACGATCTTGTAAAAGATATTAACAGTTC
>CBDUPN010000147.1:0-4097 GCA_965369125.1 uncultured Aureibaculum sp.
TGGTAGCTGGTATTGAGAAGAACATGTTTTATTAAAAAATAAATTAAAATGAAATTAAAAATTGCGCTATTAGCAGGAGATGGAATTGGTCCGGAAGTGATCGACCAGGCAGTAAAAGTAAGTGATGCCATTGCTAAAAAATTCAGCCATGAGATCACATGGACGCCGGCACTCACAGGAGCTGCGGCTATTGATGCTGTAGGAGAACCTTATCCGGATGCTACACATGATATTTGTATGCAAGCAGATGCTGTTTTGTTCGGTGCTATTGGACACCCGAAATATGATAATGATCCGAGTGCCAAGGTACGTCCTGAACAAGGTCTTCTTAAAATGCGTAAAAAATTGGGATTATTTGCCAATGTACGCCCCACCTTTACTTTTCCCTCGTTAATAGACAATTCCCCCTTAAAAAGGGAACGCATCGAAGGAACAGACCTGGTTTTCTTAAGGGAACTGACCGGCGGTATCTATTTTGGTGAAAAAGGCAGACGAGATGGTGGTGAAACTGCTTTTGATAATTGTGTTTATACGAGATCTGAAGTACAGCGCCTTGCAAAGAAAGGTTTCGAAATGGCCATGAAACGATCGAAGAAATTATGCTGTGTAGACAAGGCCAATGTATTGGAAACATCACGATTGTGGCGTGAAACGGTACAGGCCATGGAAAAAGACTATCCCGAAGTAGAAGTGAGTTATGAATTTGTAGATGCTGTTGCTATGCGATTGGTACAATGGCCGAATTCTTATGATGTATTGATCACCGAAAATCTATTTGGCGATATCCTTACAGATGAAGCGTCGGTAATTTCAGGATCTATGGGATTGATGCCTTCTGCGTCCATAGGAACGCATACATCGCTTTTTGAGCCCATACATGGTTCATATCCTCAGGCGACCGGAAAAGACATCGCAAACCCTTTGGCAACGGTTCTATCGGCTGCAATGATGTTCGAAGATGCATTCGGATTAAAAGACGAAGCTGAAGCCATTCGTAATGTCGTGAACAGATCGTTGGCAGAAGGTGTGGTTACCGAAGATCTTTCCGGTAAGGGTAGATCTTATAAAACAAGCGAAGTAGGCGATTGGCTGGCCGCAAATATCTAAGCGGTGAATTAGGTCTATCTTGGCTTAGATCTTAATTACTTTTTTTGTTAAAATGCGTTCGTTCAGATCATTATTGATTACTGCAATATATACCCCTTTGGCTATATTTGGCATTGCCAGTGTCGAACCTTCTGAATTTTTCGGAACATCGTTGCGATATACACGTTTTCCATCCAACCCATATAATTCAAGGGTAATATTATCACCATAATAATTTTCTACGTGGATTTCATCTTGAATTGGAATGGGATATAGGCTAACGACATCTTGATTGTTAGCTGCCGTGCCATCAAAATAACGCATCGCTAAATTGAATGCCTCGACGCCTATTTTTTCTCCGATAATACGACCCCGGATATCATCCATTGGCGGATGAATACCTCCCCAAATTCTAGAAAGGCTCGTTTGATCTGAGGCATCACGGTAAGTTGCCCATTGCAAGGTGAGGTTTTCTGAAGGACCTTGTTCAAAAACTAAAAAATCGTTTTGTGAAACATCAAAAGTACCCATTCCTCCCGGAAAATAACTATCACCTGTAAGCATGGTTAAAACTTCAGCGGCCGCTCTAGAGAAGGTAGAATGACCGGAAACGTACCCTGCGAATGGCGGCGTTACAAATGTTCCTCGCTGGTAGGGCCACCATTGTGTTCCTAATATCCAACCAACACCGGCAACACTTGTTTCAGGATCTGGGATAAAATCAGGACCCCTCCAGGCATATATTTTTATTTTACCTACATTTTCATTGTTGGGTCCCGCCAATGGGTCGCCAAGTTCAATGAGCGCTGTTAAGCCTTCGATAAGCGGTATGCCATGTGGATCATAATTAGGTAATGCTGCATTGCTGCTTTGCCCTTTGCCTGCCATATATCGAATGGCAGAAATAGGCCTCACATAATCATAATACCCTTTAATTCCCCAGGTATCTACAGCGCAATCATGCATAGCGCCACCCATGGCCAAATAAGACTTAACATCCCATTCGAGATCACTAACCACGGCACCTTGTCCGCCGATCTTTTTTTCAACAAGGGGATGATCGCTCACATAATTCAAAATTGTAAACCAATGTCCGGGAGGCGTTTCAGAGTCAGGTCCGTCTGCCCAAAACTCAGCCAATACCCTGGCATAATCAGCACGTTTAACCAGCTGTGGCATATAGGGCGCATTGGTGTACGGATTTATAATATGCCCTGTACCGGTATCTCCACCATTGGTAAAATCATAAAAGTTTTTATACCCGTCAAACGAATCTTGAAAATCCTGTATACTCACATTTCCAATGGCTCCGGGCGATATATCTATTATGGTTGGATCATTGGGATCTAAATGTGATGACCAGGAAGCTACCATGGCAAAATGCCATTTGTAAGGGTCGTTTATGCCATCTTCATTTGAATTTTGAATATAAGCGGGGGCTCCGGGATCGTTATACACATAAGAATCAAAGCCATTGTTCATTATGTCAAGATCTCGTTGTTGCAAGCAAAAAGGGGTTACCTGACCCCATTCCGGACCCAAAAAATCGGGTGTTTTAGAGGGAAATAAATTACCGCTTTGGTCGACAAATACATCAAATGCTAAGGGTTGCCATCGATTCGGGTCAATATTGTTGGTTTCGGTATATGCCTCCAGGATCAATGGATCATTTAAAGGCGTGTAGAATTGATTCGCATAATCATTTTGTTCGTTGGAGCCATCCTGCATTCCAAAAGCAATGATCTCACTTGCCAAATAATTGCCTAATGCGGCATAAGAACCCGACCTATAATCGGTTGAAGTGAAATTTTCATCATAACCATAAGCGTTAAAAAGATCAGAGAATGATTGTTGTGAGCTCGTCGCGCCAGGTGAATTGAGAAACCGGTGGTTAAGCAACCTGAACATAGCATAGCTCATCACTTCATGGGTGGCTGCTTCTACATTTGCAGGCTGTGAAATGCCACTAAAAGCTGTGGTATAATTGCCGAATGTTTTTCCCAAAAATACCGTTTCGGCCTGCTCATCAAACAGGGCCCAGGCATCGTACATCATAACAGCACTATGAAATAAATTTCTGGCATGTACGGTAGGCCTCGCATAATCATTACGGATCGCCTCCAACAGTTGTTCATTCCAGTCCCTGGCTACAGAATGCTGTGCACTTGATAAGGCCGGAATAACTGCGACCAGCAGTACCATCAAAGCAGTCAATTTTTTCATCCCTTTTTTGATCCAACAATTGTTACCTTACTAAAACATAAAATAGCGATATTTATTACCCCAATTGGTAAATTATGCTTAAAAATTAGGTCAATTTTTATGGTATGGACAAAAAAATTTGTCAAATTTCTCCCTAGTATCAGGGAATGGAAGCCACTATGTAGCTTATTAAGGTTTCTTCAAGTTTTTTATAAAACTTGTATTTGAAGGAAATTCGAAGATCTCCAGCTTAAAATAGGGTACAGCTGCTATGAGGTGGTCGAAGATATCAGACATGATATATTCATAATTCTGCCAGCGTTTATCACTGCTAAAAGCATAGATCTCCAAGGGAATACCTTCTGAAGTAGGCGCGAGTTGCCTGGCCATGATCATCATATTCTTATTGATAGCGGGATGTCGCTCTAAATAGGTCTCTATGTATTTTCTAAAAACCCCGAGGTTGGTTAAATTCCGACCATTTAAGGGTATTTCTTTGTTAATATTATGTGATTCGTTATAAGCTTCTATATCAGATTGGCGCTTTTCTACATAGGCTGATATCAACTCTATTTTATGTAAGCTATCTACTTCATCTTTAGTAAGATACTTTACGCTATCTAACTTGATATTTAAAGCTCTTTTGATTCGCCGGCCATCAGAATTTACCATTCCGCGCCAGTTCTTAAAGGAGTCGGATATCAGGGCATAGGTAGGTATCGTGGTAATGGTCTTATCAAAATTCTGCACCTTAACCGTAGAGAGGTTGATCTCGATCACATCACCATCGGCACCATATTTATCAAAGG
>CBDUPN010000148.1:0-4083 GCA_965369125.1 uncultured Aureibaculum sp.
CTTTTGAACCGATATTTTGATCCCATAAATTTTTCTGCCTGAAATAATTAATAGAATCGTTCTGAAATTTAAGTCTTGCTGCCGAAATCTCTTCTTCTATCCCGCTTAATATTGCTGCGCTTCCATTGTAATTCTCTTTGGCCAGATTTAAAGCCAATCTGGCATTTTGTGTGTTCAATTTTGGGGTGTTATTTATAATTTGAATCAAAGGGTCGTTCTTTGAAACAAGATCTCCTTCTTCGACTAAATTACGGTCTAATATTCCCCCTACAGCAGCATACACCTTGTATAGGCTGTCCGGCTGAATAATAACAGATGAATAAACAGACTCTGTTAAGTTCCTTTTTTGTGGTAAAATTTTTTCCGTACGATTGTTACAAGAATTTAATACGACCAGAAATAAAACAATAATGAACAGGAATAAAAAGGTATTAATAGATTTTATATTATTCATGAACCTAATATCTTAATAGTAACAAATAAAATTACTAAAAAATCATGCGGTAAGAACTGACCATGGTCATGTTAAAATTTATAAGTATTAATTAATTTTCGACCAACTATTAATTCACAAAGAAGATGAAACTTACATTTTTTGGTGGGGCAGGAACTGTTACAGGATCAAAAATATTACTGGAAGCGAATTATAAAAAAATACTAATAGACTGTGGACTTTTTCAAGGGTTAAAAGAACTACGTTTGAAAAATTGGGTTCCGCTCCCTATCAATTTAAATGAGCTAGACGCTGTAATTTTAACGCACGCCCATCTCGACCATTCGGGTTATATACCGGTACTCATAAAAAACGGTTATAAAGGAAAAGTTTATTGTACCAGGGCCACTCAAGACCTGACTGAAATAATACTATTGGATAGCGGTAAAATTCAAGAGGAAGACGCAAGAAGGGCCAACAAATATAGTTATACCAGGCATAAACCGGCCAAACCCCTATACGACGTTGGTGACGCTAAAGCCGCTATGGGACATTTTGAAATAATCGAAATGGGTGAATGGCATACAATTGATGATAATATAAAATTCAAATTTCTCAATAGTGGACATATTCTAGGGAGTGCTTTTATAGTGATTAATGTAAATGAAAAAATATTGGTTTTTTCCGGAGACCTGGGTCGAAAAGAGCCTATTATTTTACCAAAATATGATTATATAGACAAGGCAGATTATGTAGTAATTGAATCCACTTATGGGAATAGAATTCACAAGAATATCGATATTAAAGAGGCTTTACTCAAATACATCAATATTACCTATGCTAAAGGAGGCATACTTATTATACCTACTTTTTCAGTAGAAAGGGCACAGGAGATCATATACCTACTGAGTATACTTAAACGAAATGGCCAACTACCTCAAATTCCGATCTATTTAGACAGCCCTATGGGTGTGAATGCCACCGAAGTATATTTTAAACATAAAAACAACCACTTATTAACCACTGAAGATAAAGTAAGTATGCTCTCAACGGTTAGGATGATAAGCGATGTGGCCGATTCAAAAAGAATAGTGCAGAGTGATCATCCTAAAATAGTGTTGGCTGGTAGTGGAATGATCACTGGCGGAAGGGTATTGCATTATTTAGATAAATGTATTTCAGATGAAAAAAATAGTATATTGATCGTGGGGTTTCAAGCTGAAGGGACAAGAGGCAGGGCTATGCTTGCAGGAGATACAGAAATAAAATTCTTTGGACAATACCATAAAATTAAAGCAGACATATTCAAAATTAACGAATTCTCGGGCCATGCCGATCAGAGTGAATTATTAGATTGGCTTCAGCATATTAAGCCGGCTCCAAAACTCACTTTTATAAATCATGGAGAACCTCATCAAAGCCAGGCCTTAAAAACCAAAATTAAAACTGACCTTCATTGGAATTGTACAGTAGCTAAAATGAATAAAGAATATTTTATAGAATAACTTAGCTTTTTTTCTTAATAAGTGCTTTAACACTTTTAGGAACGGGAATTCCCGATTTTAAATCGGGATCAAGAACAGGATTACCATATATAGTCCTTATGGGAATAACTCCTGCCCAAATATCGAGATTGTAATCCTCTTTCTCGTCTTTAGGAGGTCCAGTCCTAATTTTGGCAGAAGCTTCTTCAATTCTTAATTTTAAAACTTTCGTTGCTTTTAATTCTTTTTTATTAGGCAATCTGGCTTCTTCCCAACGCAAAGGGATTATCTGATCCGACACAACTTTTAAGGCATCCAATCTTTCGTTTTCATCTATAACCAATTCGGCCTCCCCAAATATCGTTACCGAATGATAGTTTAAAGAATGGTGAAATGCAGAACGCGCCAATACAATTCCATCAGTCTGTGTTACATTTAATGAAATAGGCACACCTTTTTCCATAGTGACTAAAAGACGGCTCACACTTGCCCCATGGAAGTATAAATTATCATCTTTTCGTCCATAGATAGTAGGGATCACGACCGGATAACCATTATAAACAAAACCAATCTGGCAAATAAAATCATTGTCTAATATGCTGTAAATCGTTTTGGTATCGTAATGTCCCCTCTTTGGGGCCCTCTTAACTTTAGTCTTATCTGTTGGCATCTTAAAATAATTACATTCATTAAAAATAGCAATTCCTTTATTATTTAATTAATTTTGCGCTTTTAATTTTTTATTTGAATGAACATCCAAGAGACCTTAAAAATAGCCATACAGAAGGGATTGCAAGAAAATTATAATGTTGAGATCGACAATGTGGAATTTCAAGCCACACGTAAAGATTTTGAAGGTGACATTACTATTGTTGTATTTCCATTTTTAAAAGTCATCAAAACAAATCCTGCTCAATTAGCATCAAGTCTTGGAGATTATTTAAAAGCTAACATTCCAGAAATAAAAGATTTCAACGTTGTACAAGGGTTTCTTAATCTGATATTGAGTGATTCTTATTTTCTACATAATTTCAGGGAGATCTATTCCACATCGAATTTTGGCCATTTCCCTTTATTGAAGAATACAAAATCGGTCATGGTAGAATATTCTTCTCCCAATACAAATAAACCGTTACACTTAGGACATATTAGGAATAACTTGTTAGGGTATTCGGTATCCGAAATTTTAAAAGCATCGGGGAAAAAAGTATACAAAACTCAAATAATAAACGACCGTGGTATTCATATCTGTAAAAGCATGTTGGCTTGGCAACGCTACGGAAATGGTGAAACACCGGATACAACCGGAATAAAGGGTGATAAACTCGTAGGTAATTACTATGTGAGATTCGACCAGGAATACAAAAAAGAGGTGAAAGTTTTAGTTTCAAAAGGCTTTACTAAAGAGGAAGCCAAAAAGCAAGCACCTATACTATTAGAGGCACAAGAAATGCTTGTTAAATGGGAAGCTGGTGATGCTGAAGTCGTTTCCCTTTGGAAAAAAATGAATCAATGGGTCTACAAGGGGTTTGAGCAAACATATAAAGATCTTGGGGTCGACTTTGATAACCTTTACTATGAGAGCGAAACATATTTGCTCGGTAAAGATATTGTTGCTGATGGCATAAAAAAAGGAGTATTCTTTAAAAAAGAGGATGGATCGGTTTGGATTGATCTTACGGATGAAGGTCTTGATGAAAAAATAGTACTGCGTTCAGACGGAACTGCCGTTTATATGACACAAGACATCGGTACCGCTATTATGCGGATTAATGATCATCCTGATGTTGGCGGACTTGTATACACCGTTGGTAATGAACAGGATTATCATTTTAAAGTATTGTTCCTGATCCTCAAAAAATTGGGATATGATTGGGCCGATAATTTATATCATTTAAGTTATGGGATGGTAGACCTGCCAGAAGGAAAAATGAAATCTCGAGAAGGTACGGTAGTTGATGCAGACGATCTTCTTGAAGAGATGACCAATACAGCACGTGAAATTTCGGAGGAACTCGGGAAATTAGAAGGCTATACGGCTTCTGAAAAAGAAACGTTATATAAGACGATAGGTCTTGGGGCACTGAAATATTATATATTGAAGGTTGATCCTAAAAAAAGGATCCTATTCGACCCTGCTGCTTCTATAGATTTTAACGGCAATAC
>CBDUPN010000149.1:0-4029 GCA_965369125.1 uncultured Aureibaculum sp.
CGCCCAATCATTCTTAAAAAATGCATCGATCTTATCGATCACAGGATTAATTTTTTCGTAGGCATTTTTGATCAATTGCTTTTCTGTATTTCCGGGTTCCTGTAATAAAGACCCGATATAACGCCTGGCAGTAAATAAATAGGAGACCGTCGAAGGATCTGGGTTTCTGGTAATACCCTGTCTTTTGTCTTCTTTGCCTAACATATCATCCATTAAGCCATTGATAGTTGTAATGATTGAATCGGTGGTTTTAAAAGCATTTTTATAAGATTCTTCTTTGCTGGATTTTAAATGTTTTTTATACTGTTCTGCAATGGTTTTAGACTCCTTGAGTTGCTCCATAGCTTTGCCGGCCATCGCTGTTTTCTCTTCAAGTTTTTTAAGCAGGTCGTATTTGCTTTTTAGAACATTCATGGGCATATCGACCCTTGGGTCATAAGCTACGGTTACCATGGTAGAATCTTTTTCTTTTCCGTACTCCATCACGATCTTATAATTACCCGGTAAAACAGTTACACCACGCGGCTCAGAAGCATTTCTTCTTTCTGCACGCCTTGAGGGGCCGTTCACCCCTTTTTCATCCATATTCCAATAGGTTCTGTGTAACCCGTTTTCTTTTGGAGCTTTAAATTTGAGTGTTCTGATTCTTTCATTTTTTGCATTAAAGACCTTTAAGAAAATAGAATCTGACTTTTTCTTTGCCGTAGTATCTTTTGATTTGTTAATGCTATAGCTTAACATAGCACCATCTTCTCTATTGTCGCCATTAAAGATCGCATTACCACCGAAACGAGTACCTGCTGGTTGCTGGATATGGTTGATAAAGGCGTCAGGCGCTTTGAACACCTTAAAAGGTTTATCTAAGGTCGCAGCACCTTCAGCGGCGATGGCCCTTAAGGGTCTTATATCATCGAATACGAACATCGATCTTCCGAAAGTGGCTACCACAAGGTCATGTTCACGCGGATGAATCAGCAGATCCATAGTAGGTACGGTTGGGTAATCATTGGTCCATTTGGTCCAGGTTTTAGATTCATCGATACTTACATAGAGTCCGTGTTCAGTGCCTAAAAAGAGCAAATTTTTCTCTACCGGATCTTGCACCAATGCCAATGTATAACCAAAGGTTTCATCTTTATTGGCCAAAATATTTTCCCAGGATTTTCCATAATCTTTGGTTCGGTATAAATAAGGTTTAAAATCAAAATTCCTATAATTATTGATGACGGCATAAGCTTCACCGGCATTGAATGTAGAAGCTTTTATTTGTGCTACCCAGCCACCTTTCAAAACATTTTTACCTTTAGGGCTTACATTGGTCCATGTTTCACCGCCATTTCTCGATAGTTGAATTTGCCCGTCATCAGTACCCACCCACAACAAGCCTTTTTCTATGGTGCTTGGGGTTATAGCCAGAATGGTACAATGGTTTTCGGCACCGGTGGCATCCATGGTAAGTCCACCACTTTCATGTTGTTTTTGTTTTTCAGGATCATTGGTAGTTAGGTCCGGAGAAATAATATCCCATTCATGGCCTTCATTTCCCGATTTGTGAACGAATTGACTGCCAAAATAGATGGTTTTATTATCAAACGGATCTATGGCTATAGCGGCATTCCAGTTAAATCGTAATTTCACATCAGGGTCGGGATGTGTAGGCCTTACCATCTTGGCATTTCCGGTTACGAGATCATAACGACCAACAAAACCTTGTTGAGACATGCCATAACCGTATCGGGCATTGTTAGGGTCGGGAATCACATCAAAGCCATCACCAAACATTATTTCCTGCCAATACGAATTGCGTATTCCCTGTGCTTTTAACACATAGGCAGGCCCTACCCATGAGCCATTATCTTGCATGCCCCCATATAAATTATATGGGTATTCCATATCATAATTAATATGATAGAACTGCCCTACAGGTAGATTTTCTGCAAATCGCCAGGTCTGGCCTTTATCGCGTGTAATATTTAATCCGCCATCATTACCGTCGATCATATAACTTGGATCTTCGGGATGTATCCACCAGGCATGATGATCAGGGTGTACCCCTACATTGGTACCATAAGCAGGCATCAGTGGTTTGAAAGATTTACCACCATCATCACTAACGTTCACATAAGTAAAAACACTGTATACTCTATTTTCATTTTTTGTATCCACAAAAATATCGGAATAGTAAAATGGCCGGCCGCCAATTTCAGATTTATCGTTTATTTTATCCCATTTTATTCCACCATCATCAGACCTGTACAAGGCATTCTTCTTTGATTCTATAAGGGCATATACCACTTTAGGATTACTTTGTGAAATGGCTATACCGATCCTTCCCAGATCGCCTTTTGGCAATCCGTCTTTATCGGTTTTTTTGATCCAGTTTTCACCCCCGTCATAGGTAATATACAAGCCAGATCCTTCTCCTCCCGAATTAAAGGTCCATGGTTTTCTCCTGTGTTCCCACATGGCGGCGATCAATTTATTCGGATTAGAAGCATCAACCACAAGATCGGCAGCACCGGTTTTATTATTGACAAATAATATATTTTTCCATGTTTTACCTCCGTCGGAGGTTTTATAGACACCACGTTCGGGATGTTCTCCCCACGGAGATCCAATCGCTGCTACATATACGGTATTCGGATTATCTTTATCGACAATGATCCTATGAATATTCCTCGTTTTTTCAAGTCCCATCAGTTTCCAGGTGACCCCGGCATCCAAGCTTTTGTAGATGCCATAACCACCATTTAAGCTATTCCTCGGATTCCCTTCACCGGTTCCTACCCAAACCACATCGGGATTGCTTTGCTGTATGGCAATAGCGCCGATGGAAGCGACTGCCTCCTTTTCGAAGATAGGTTTCCAGTCTATACCCCCGCTTTCAGATTTCCAAACGCCACCAGAAGCAGCACCTGCATAAATAATATCGGGTTCACTAGTAACAACGTCTATGGCCGTGATCCTGCCACTCATGCCAGCCGGACCTATAGCGCGTGGTTTAATACCTTTAAGTTTTTCAATATCTATTTGTTGGGCAGTGATGATAGAGGCGAAGAATAAAGCGAGGAATGTAATTTTTTTCATATTGTATATGGTTAATTGATCGAAGGCATCTAATGTAATTCGATTTAGATTAAAATCCAATTTTTTAACGTCTTGCGTAACAGGTTTTACATTTGATATACTAATAAGAAGCAATGACTTTTTTATTATCTTGCATTGTCAAAGAATTGAGACACACTACCCATAATAAATGCTAAAAAATAAACAGACATATTTTGCTTTTTTACTCTCCCTTGCTCTGACTATTTTGATGGGATTTTCAGGTCTTGCCCAGGCAGACATTCCCCCCAAACCCACCGTTCAGACCAGTGTTTATGATGGCGCAAAAATCCTGAGTGGTTTTGAGAAAAATGCCCTGGAGCAGAAACTGATCAATTACAGTGATACGACCTCAACGCAGATCGTAGTCGCTACTGTAAATACCATACAGGGTGAGAATATTGCGCTATACGCGGCAGAGTGGGCACATCAATGGGGAATTGGCCAGGCAAAAGAAGATAATGGAGTTTTTATTTTGGTAGCTAAAGATGACAGGAAGCTTACAATTCAGACCGGTTATGGGGTAGAACATCTTTTAACCGACGCTTTATCTAAAAGGATCATCGAAAATATAATTACACCCGAATTTAAGCAAGGCAAATATTATGAAGGATTAGATAGGGGCACAGGCGCAATTATTGAAGTTTTAAGTGGAGAATATAAAGATACACCGAAAAGGGATTCAGAAGGTAGTGGAATACCTATTTGGCTGATCATTTTATTCTTTATAATCTTAATGATCATTTTATCAAACCGAAATAGGGGCGGTGGCAATCGGGGTAGAAAAAGAAATGATGTAGCTCGAACATTGTTGGAAGCAATCATCTTAAGCCGGGCCGGTAGAGGCGGTTTTGGTGGTGGCGGAGGCTTTGGCGGAAGTTCTGGAGGAGGAAGCTTTGGCGGAGGTGGATTTGGTGGCGGCTT
>CBDUPN010000150.1:0-4024 GCA_965369125.1 uncultured Aureibaculum sp.
TTACCGGTAACGGAAACGCCAGCAAAGAGCAGGTAGCCAGAATGTTACAAAGTACCTTACAGCTAAAGGAATTACCGAAAAATTTAGATGCCACCGATGGATTAGCAGCAGCCGTTTGCCATTTTTATAACGCTGGTAAATTAGAAACCGGAAAAGGTTATACGGGCTGGGGTGCTTTTGTCAAGCAGAACGAAAAAAGGGTTGATAAATAGGCAACCATTTTAAATTATTATTTAGCAGTAAATCAGATTATTATCGCCGGTATTTATATACATATCCCTTTCTGTAAACAAGCATGTCACTATTGTGATTTTCATTTTTCGACGACATTAAAGCGTAAGGAAGATATGATTAAAGCCTTGGTGAAGGAATTGGTGTTGCGTAAGGACGAATTGAAGAACGAATTCATTGAAACCATCTATTTTGGAGGCGGTACACCATCCTTATTAACGATTGATGAAATACGATTATTAATCGACACAATTTATCATAATTTTAAAGTAATAAATGATCCTGAAATTACTTTAGAGGCCAATCCGGATGATCTTACCGCCGAAAAAATTCAACAATTGGCCAATTCACCCATCAACAGATTAAGTATTGGTATTCAATCTTTTTTTGATGAAGACCTGAAAGCAATGAATAGGGCGCATACTACTTTAGAGGCTAAAAGATCGTTAACAGAGGCAGCTCATTATTTTGATAATATAACCATCGACCTAATTTACGGAATACCCAACATGAGCAATGAACGCTGGGAACAGAATATTAGAACTGCTCTTGATTTTGGTGTGCACCATATTTCAAGTTATGCCTTAACGGTAGAACCTAAAACAGCATTAGATAATTTTATCCGTCAGGGAAAATATCCAAAACTCTCTGAAGATCTGGCGCTTGAACATTTTAATACCTTGGTGGAAGAAACAGAAAAAGAGGGCTTCGTGCAATATGAAATTTCTAATTTCGGTAAACCCGGTTATTTTTCGAAACACAATACCTCCTATTGGTTAGGGAAAAAGTATTTGGGTATTGGACCTTCTGCACATTCGTTCGATGGTAAATTTCGAAGTTGGAATATTTCGAACAACATTAAATATATTAAAGCGATAGCAGCGGGAATATTACCCAAAGAGGATGAAGAACTGACTTTAAATGACAGGTTTAATGAAACTATTATGACCGGCTTAAGAACTATTTGGGGCGTATCGATGAGCGAGGTAGAACAAAATTTTGGAACTTCTTATAAAGATCATTTGGTAAAAAATTCAAATAAATTCATAAAGAATGGTTTGCTATTTATAGATGCTGAGGGCGAAAAATCCGATGTGTTGAAAACAACAAAAAAAGGAAAGTTTCTTTGTGATGGAATGGCCTCAGAAATCTTTATGATTTAGTATATTTGGTATATGTTAGCAACTATACAAATAAATTCAAGAAAATTAAGTGTCGATCTGTCGAAACCGATAGATATTTCGATGCCCTTACGCATGTCTGGTAAAAATGTAATTGCCTGGTATCAAAAGGCGCCAGCATTTAAAAAGATCATGAGCGTAAGTAAAAAAGATCCTGTTAATTTCAATTCCATTTTTTTTAATCCGCATGCCCATGGCACCCATACCGAATGCGTAGGTCACATTACAAAAGAATTTTACTCTATAAATCAATATTTAAAGCGGTTTTTCTTTTTAGCTGAACTGATTACGGTGGCCCCGGAGAAAATTGGAAAGGATTTTGCCATTTCTAAAAAACAGATTCAATTCTTACTTGGAAATAAAAAAAGACAGGCTGTGGTGATAAGAACCCTGCCAAATACCAATGAGAAAATGTCTATGAAATATTCTCATACCAATCCGCCGTTCTTAACGGAAGAAGCAGCTATATATTTACGCGAAAAAGGGATAAAGCATCTGCTTATTGACCTGCCTTCTGTAGACAAAGAAAAAGATGATGGAAAATTACTGGCTCATAATGCCTTTTGGGACACTAAGGGAAAAGTAAGGTTCGATGCGACCATATCAGAATTAATTTTTGTTCCGAATAGGGTTAAAGATGGCATGTATATGTTAAACATTCAGATTGCCCCTTTTGAAAATGACGCTTCACCGAGCAAACCAACTTTGTATAAAATTCTGTAATAATGCATATTGAAGCATTAAGAGAATATTGCTTGAATAAAAAACATGTTACAGAAGAATTTCCTTTTGATGAACAAACTTTAGTGTTCAAAGTGATGGGAAAAATGTTCGTGATATGCCCTTTGGATAGGTGGGAAAAAGGGGAGGCTTCCTTAACCTTAAAATGTGATCCGAACTATACCATCGAGCTTAGAGAGCAATATGAAAGTATTTACCCCGGACCTTATGTGAGTAATAAACACTGGAATACAGTATCATTATACACAGGAGAGTTGAAACCTGACTTTATATTACACCTGATAGATCATTCCTATGAGATGGTCGTGAAAGGATTGCCTAAAAAGGTAAGGGATTCAATGGCCTAATTTTCTATGATCGTCATGATCCTTTTTTTCAGAAGATTTACCTTTAAACAATCCAAACCCTAATGG
This sequence comes from uncultured Aureibaculum sp., assembly GCA_965369125.1. Lineage (GTDB taxonomy): Bacteria > Bacteroidota > Bacteroidia > Flavobacteriales > Flavobacteriaceae > Aureibaculum. The sequence continues at coordinate 2,567 of CBDUPN010000150.1, forward strand.
TAGAATCAGGAAAAGGAAAATGAATTTGCCGGTTATTAATCCGATAACGGTAATGATAAAGCCAATGACGAGAATGTAAGGGATATATTTTTTATTCATTTTAGTGATTTACCGATAATTTTCTAAATGCTGAAGGGGTCATATTTTTTATCTTTTTGAATTTCCTGTTAAAGTTAGCTATACTCGAATAACCCGAAACCGTCGCAATTTCTTCTATAGACATATCATTATTCTTTAGTAACAACTTACAGGCATTTTCAATACGTATATCGTTTAAAAACTGTATATAAGTTTTATTGGTACGTTGTTTAAAATACTTACAGAATGCGTTGGTGGTCATGTTCGCTACACTGGAAATGGTTGCTAGATCTATAGATTCCTTAAAATGGTTCATTGTGTATTCAAAAATTGCACTCATTCGATTTCCATGCCGGTCAGAAATTGGTTTATGAAACACAAATGAAGAAAGTTGTTTTGTGTTCGAAACGCTTATAAGGTTTAATATCTTTATAAGTTTAACAAAGCGATCCAATCGTGTGGTATTTTTTAGTTGTAAAAAAAGAGCTTTTATAGGTGCTCTTTTCGAAAGTACTTTAATCCCATACCCACTTCTTTTGATAACTGGTTTAAGATCAGCAAATTCATCAATATCAAAAAAATGATCACCAAATGAGGTGCTACTAAAGAATAAGGATAACATTAAGGAACGTTCTTGTAAACCGGATTCACTTCTGAAAACATGTGGTAAATTAGCGCCAATCACGAATATATCATTTGGCTGATAATCGCATACCGTATCCCCGATAACCAAGGTTCCTTCACCCTTTACAATTAAACTGATCTGAATTTCTTCGTGTTGATGTAACTTATCATAAAATGTATACTCGTGATCTTCCTGGAAAACCAGCGCATGATTTTCGGGTTTAGGAATGTTAAAGGGTAACGCTTTCATAATTCAAAATTATGCTAAATATTGATAAAGTAGAAATATATTGGATAATATAGTATTAAAAATGGATAAATACCTAGCGATAATCCTAAAAGCAATACTTTAAATTTGAGTAACAAAAAATAGTATTATGAGCATTCAGTGGAAAGGTGTAATGCCTGCAGTAACAACAAAATTCACAAAAAAAGATGAGTTAGATCTTGAAACGTTTGAAGTGAATATTAAAGCGCAATTAGCAGCAGGCGTGCATGGTATCGTTTTGGGAGGTACGTTAGGTGAAGCCAGTACTCTTGAGGACGATGAAAAGCGAAAATTGACCAAGTATACGGTTCAAATGGTAAATGATCGCGTACCAGTATTAATGAATATAGCAGAGCAGTCTACCAAAGGAGCAATTCTAGCAGCTCAGAAGGCTGAAGAAGATGGTGCAACAGGATTAATGATGTTACCTCCTATGCGCTATAAGGCCGGAGACCGGGAAACTGTTGAGTATTTTAAGGCGGTAGCCA
>CBDUPN010000151.1:0-4020 GCA_965369125.1 uncultured Aureibaculum sp.
TTAGAACATTAGCAGTTGATAGAAACAATAGGGTATGGATCGGCTCAAAAAAGGGATTGGTGGTCTATTCGAATGCTGGGGGCATTTTTGATAGCGCTTTATATGATGCTCTTCCGGTAATTGTTGATGATGAAGGGATTGCTAAAAGGTTATTAGGAGAACAACCTGTTAATTCAATTGCAATTGACGGGGCTGATAATAAGTGGTTTGGAACCGAAACAGGTGGGGTCTTATCAACAAACCCTTCGGGGCAGGAAACGCTCTTCAATTTTAATAAGGATAATTCACCGTTGCCATCTAATAAAATTATAAAAATTCAAGTAGACAACACCAATGGGAAAGTTTTTTTCGCTACAGATAAAGGAATTGTGGCTTTTAATAATAATGTTGCTCCTTTTGGTGATAATTTGGGCGAGGTTTATGCATACCCAAATCCTGTAAAAAAAGAACATAATTTTGTGACAATTGATGGTCGTAATGGCACACATTTACCTCGCGGAACAAATGTAAAAATCTTAGATGCTGCAGGGCGATTAGTACATGAAACAAATGTGATTGAGGGACAGGAATTAAAAGGCGGTAAGGTAATTTGGAACAAAACAAATTTGGCAGGCAGAAAAGTTTCTTCTGGTGTTTATATTGTACTTTTAACTTTACCGGATAAATCAGAAACATCAACGACTAAAATTGCCATAATTAATTAAAATAATGGTAATCACAAGCAAGGCAATTGTTCTAAGTGCAATTAAATATTCCGATTATGATTTAATTGTAAAATGCTATACCGAACAAGGGATTAGATCTTACCTCATCAAAAGAATTTATAAACAGAAAAAAGGAAAAATTACCCCCGCTTTCTTTCTGCCTCTTACTCAATTGGAGATTACTGCTAATTACAATTTAAATAGAACCTTGTATTTTATAAATGAGGCTAAAATCAACCACGCTTATTATTCAATTTCTTCAAATATAGTGAAACAATCTATTGCTATTTTTTTATCAGAAGTACTTTCAAATGCATTACGAGAAGAAGAAGAGAATGAGAAACTGTTTTCCTACATAGAAACGGCTTTAATTTGGTTAGACACACATGAAAAAATTTCTAATTTTCATCTTTTATTTTTAATGAACCTCACGAAGTTTTTAGGTTTTTATCCGGAAAAAAATCAAGACTTATTATATTTTGATCTCGAAGAAGGAAAGTTTACCAATGAAACCAATTCGAAAAAATATATCACAGGTGAAAAATTAAGGTCATTTAAATTGTTGCTCGGCACAAATTTTGATGTATTAAACGAACTTAATTTTAATAAATTAATAAGGCAAGACTTGCTTGAAATTTTAATTCAATATTTTGAATTACATTTGCCTGGATTTAGAAAACCTAAATCATTGGAAGTGTTGAAAACGGTGTTTAATTAGATTATGAAGAGATTTTTTTTATTGGTAATCTATCTTACCATATACACATCAGCTGCACAAACAATTACTATTCTAGATGCCGATTCGAAATTCCCGATTAGCAATGTCGCCATTTTTAATGAAGACAAGAGCAAAAGGGTAGTAACCGATAAAAAAGGAGAAGTAAATATTTCTGATTTTAGCAACGACGAGATACTTACTTTTATGCACATTTCTTATATAGAGCATGAGGTTCTAAAGCGACAACTTTTGGCTTCTAAAATTGTTTACTTGCGCAGTGCTGCCCATCAATTAGAAGAAGTATTTTTATCTACAAGCAAAACTTCAGAATCTAGAAGTAGAATTGCAGAACAAATAGACGTGTTTTCCATTCAAGAAATCCAGAATATTTCACCTCAAACAGCTGCCGATATGCTTGCCGAAATACCTGGTATAAAAATTCAAAAATCTCAGCTTGGTGGGGGTAGCCCAATATTAAGAGGCATGGAAGCAAACAGGGTTTTACTGGTTGTAGATGGCGTTAGAATGAATAATGCAATTTATCGCAAAGGACATTTACAAAATGCGATTACAGTTTCGCCTAACATGCTAGATAGAACGGAAATTATATTTGGACCATCATCAGTTATTTATGGTTCTGATGCTTTAGGAGGTGTAATTCATTATTATACACGGAAACCCAGCATAAGTGATAAAAACAATAGCAACATTTCATTTTTGAGTCGTTATAGCAGTGTTAATGATGAAATTACGACCCAGGCAGGTGTTGAATTATCGTTTAGAAAAATAGGATCTTTTACAAGTATATCCCATAGTAAATTTGGCGATTTACGCATGGGAAAAAACAGGTCACATGGTTTTGAAGATTGGGCTAAAGTATTTCAATACTCAAATAATACAAATAATTATTATAATCCTGATCCAATTATTAATTCTAATCCTAATATCCAGCGAAATACAGGATATGATCAAACAGATTTTTTACAGAAATTCTTTATTCCCTTATCAGAAAAAACTGATCTAAATTTAAATTTTCAGTACAGTACATCTTCTAACATTCCCCGTTTCGATAGATTGAGCGAATACAGAGATGGTGAACTGCGTTTTGCAGAATGGCATTATGGACCTCAAAACAGACTATTATTGTCATCTCAAATTCAGATAAATCCCGAAAAAAAATGGATTGATAAAGGGGTTATTACATTAGCTTATCAAAATATAGAAGAATCGAGAATTAACAGAAATTTCAATAGTTTAGACCGCACTTCAAGAGTTGAAAAAGTAAATGTTTTTAGCCTCAATAGTGATTTTTCAATACCCCTAACTAAGTTAGAAGATCGAATTTTATCATATGGATTAGAATTTACCCATAATGATGTTGATTCAAATCCAATTGGAGAAACGCTAATGGTTGACGGTAATAAAATAATTGGGTCTTCAGGCACTTTTCCTGTTCAATCGAGATATCCTGATGGAGGAAGCGCGTATACTACAAGTGCAGCTTACCTAAACTACAGACAAGACATTAGCAGCAAATCAACATTAAACACCGGATTACGTTTTACAAATACCAACCTAACGGCTACATGGATTGATGAAACCTTAATAAGCCTACCTAATAATGATATTTCTATCAATAATTCTGCGTTAACTGCTACTATTGGGTATATATATAAACCTAAAAACCAGTGGCAGATCAATGCAGTTTTGTCATCAGGATTTCGGTCACCTAATATAGACGATGTTTTTAAAGTTAGGGAAAGAGGAGGGGACGTTACTGTTCCTAACATAAATTTAAAGCCCGAGTTCGCCTATAATGCCGAACTAGGAATATTAAAATACTTTAATAATAGAAAATTTATAATAGGTCTTACCTCATATTATACCTTGCTAGATAATTATATCATTAGAGATGATTTTATAATAAACGGTAACTCAACAATATTATATGATGGTGAGATTGGGGATATGGTAGCCAATGTAAATAATAATACGGCATTTATATATGGAAGTACATTTAACTTAAAAGGAGATCTTGGAAATGGTTTTAAAACAAAGGCATCGATAACATATACGAAAGGAAGAGCATATGACACAAATGAACCGCTATCTTCGATTCCACCTATTTTTGGGGCAATTGATTTTTCACATGAAAAGGGTCGTCTAAATATTGGATTTGATATTAAATTTAACGGTAAGAAAAACCCAAATGATTATAATATTTCTGAAGGCCTTGACCGGATTGAAGAGACTCCTGTGATAACAGAAACAGGAAGCTATTATGGAACTCCATCATGGGCAACTTTAAATTTCAACTCCAAATATCGATTGTCCAAAAATGTTGATTTTCTTTTTGGAATAGATAATATTTTCGATACGCATTACAAGGAATTTGCCTCAAGTATTAGTGCTCCGGGCCGAAATTTTTCTTTTACTTTATTAGCCAATTTATAATAAATCGAACGCGATGCTGATTTTTTATCAAAAAGACAAAACATTATCAAAGGGAGAAATCGTAAAAATTTCAATAATTAATTCTTATCGATCCGCAAAGAAATGCTGCGAAAAATATAAAAAGGACAAACGCTGCAGCGATTG
>CBDUPN010000152.1:0-3937 GCA_965369125.1 uncultured Aureibaculum sp.
ATTAGCTATGACAACCGGACATTACAAAATTTTGTTGTTTTTCCGGAAATTGCAGAAAAAGCCACGGTTGTTATCGTTATACATGAAAATCGCGGATTGAACGATTGGGCACGAAGTTTAGCAGATCAAATTGCCGAGGAAGGGTATATTGCCATTGCGCCCGACCTTCTTTCGGGAGCCGGACCCAATGGTGGTGGAACATCATCGTTTGAGAATTCTGATGATGCCAGGACAGCTATTTATGGACTTGATCCGGATCAGGTAACCTCAGATCTTAAGGCTGTTATCAATTACGGTAAAAATATACCTGCAGGTAATGGGAAGGTAGCTGTAATTGGATTTTGTTGGGGAGGCAGTCAATCGTTCCGTTTAGCCACCAATACTGATGAGATCGAAGCTGCCTTTGTTTGTTATGGAACAGGACCAAACGAAGAAGAAGAAATTGAAAGAATAGGAGTTCCTGTATATGGTTTTTATGGGGGTAATGATAATCGCGTTAATGCTACCATTGATAAAAGTCAGGAACTCATGAATAAATATAACAAAACATATGTTCCTGTAATTTACGAGGGTGCGGGACATGGATTTTTTCGAGCAGGAGAACAACCTGATGCTTCTGAAGCTAATAAAAAAGCAAGAGCAGACGGATGGGAACGAATGAAGGCATTGTTAAGCAAATTATAGCTTCATTGAATATGGTAAATTATAGTACAAATGTCTTCTTTATTTGAATATTAACCAGTTATAAAATTCGATTTAGAAAACATTTGTGACTATAATACAAGATAATTTGAGTTAGAAGTTTATGAGAATTAATTCTTTTTCATAACAATTTTAATAAACCCATATTAAAACTTCTCTAAAAATACTGATGTAAAGAAAAAAAAATTGTGATGTAATGACAATACTCAAATTGAGTAAATTTAGCCGTATAACGAAGTTAACTTATTATCCTTCTAATTTCAGATCAGGTTTTTATTGATCTTTAGCATTCCGATCAGTTCTCCGGTTGAAGAAATATTGAGCTTTTTTAAAATATTTCGTCTATGTGTGTCAACGGTATTTGAACTTATAAAAAGCTTTGCACCTATTTCTTTACTAGATTTATTTTGAATCAAAAGTCTGATGACATCTCGCTCCCTATTACTAATATTATTGGATAATAATTTCTGTGAAAAGTTATTATAGTATTTTGTTTCATATTCGTTATTATTATTCAATAATTTTGCAGAAGCACACACATCCATTTTAATATTCGAATTAAAAACAGTGTAGTGAGCGAGTCCGATGATAGGCTTGTTGTCATTATCGAACTCTAAGGGTGTTGTATTCTGAATAATATTTACATACTCGTCCTTAGCATTCTTAATCCTATAATTCCAGGTATACGACATCCTCTTTCTGTCTTCGACCGAAATTTCCTTTAGGGTAAAATCCATCAATTCACTTAATGCCTTAAGCCATAATTCGGTATCAGCCGGATGAATACGTCCCCAAAAAAATCGCATGCCTTGTGCTTTCAATAACTCGGGATCGATCCCCAAACAGGGTTTCATGTTTTTACTTATGTATTCAAATGACAGGTCTTGGGTATTGGTAATGCAAAAAAAAGTGGAACTAAACGGTAAATAAACGTCAAGTTCCACTATTTTTTTAATATGTTTCTTTAAACTCGGACTATCATAAGATTCAAAAATATAACTATATATCCTTTTAATATTTTCTAAATTCATCAGATGAGCGATTTTAAAGTATTTTTTTATTGCTCGAAAATACTAAAATTATTGTTTTATAAATCTTTTAGTTCTTATGGCGCCATTCACTGTTGTGCGCACAACATATATACCTTGATTTAACTTAGAAATATTAGCAATAACATGTATTATTACCAAGTTTTATTGAAAATGCATTCATAATAAAAACTATTTATTAGAAAATAATGTATTTTTCATAAAACAATCTTTTAGTAATGTTAAGTAAAGTCTTTGGATTATTATTTTGTAGAGGTGTTAAGTCGCTAATAATTAAAGTCAATAGCTCAATATTGTGCGATTAATAAAAGCTAGACAGAATTATAGTTATACTACTTTCTAAAATAATTGGTAGTGTCTTTTAACAATAGCATCTGTTTCTGATTTCGTTTTAAATACTTCAAAATCTTTTCCCTGGGTTCTTAGCGCCCCTAAAACATTGGCGTATTGGGCTGCAATAACCGGATCCTTAAATCTTTTAAAGCCATAAGCCAGACCCCCGGCAAATGAATCGCCACATCCCGTTGTATCTATAACATTGTTGACGGGTACCGATGGTATAAATTCCTTTTGTATGTTGCCATCTTTAGTCTTGGTATACAAAGCGCAGCCCCTAGAATCTAAGGTTACATAGAGCACCTCAATTCCTTTGTTTAAAGAATACTCAGCAAATTCGTCTAAATGGCTTGTATTATTATCATCATAAACTGAAGTATTAAAATCAACATCGAACCAACAACAATGTGATTCTTCAAGATTCATTTTTAACACATCTATATATTCAAACCATGCCTCCTTATCTATCCAATATTGCCGTAAGCGATCGCCATTTTTATTAATATAAGTTGTTGGACCATGGGCATCAAATACGATCGTTGCTTGGCTATTTTCTTTTATATATCTAAGGGTATCCAATTGTATTTCGAAATCGGTTATCGGGACGAAAACAAAGCTATCGGCATCAAGAAATGGTTGTACATCTAATGGTGTTATGGGTGCCATATTTGCTGTCTGCTTTTCAATCCTGTTGTTCTGGTCAATAAAATTCAGTTCTATGATAGTTCCCTGATCCTGATGGCTATATATCCCATCGTGCACGATGGCTGGATAATTATTAAAAAGGGATCTAATTGCCTGCTCGTCTTCTTTGTGTATATGAGATATAGGAATAACTTTACTGCCAGTACTTTCAAAAAGTTTAGCTAGGGCTATGGAAGGATGGCTAATACAACCATATTTCTGAATGACCTCTCCCTTATAGGTTTTAATTGTATCTCTAGGAATTGGACCAACAATTGCGATTTTCTTCATTCTTAAAATTGATTGCCCTAATTTATTATTTATTTTAAGAATATTTCAAATAAAAGAAAGAATTAATATGAATTTTTAAGGCTAAGTTCCTTAAAATGTATATTCAATTCTTTTTGAATTTCATGAATCTTAGGTAATTCACTGGGTAATATCAAGGCTATAGAATACCCAGACCTACCTGCTCTCGCCGTTCTGCCACTTCTATGGGTATAGTATTCTAATTGTTCTGGAAGTTGATGATGAATTATGAAAGCCAAGTTATAAACATCGATGCCTCGGGCTGAAACATCTGTTGAGACGAGTATACGAAGGGTTCCTTTTTTAAATGCTCTCATTACTTTATCGCGTTCTCTTTGCTGCATATCTCCTTCTAAAGCCTCTACAGAGAATCCTTCTTCTTTCAATTCTTTTGTTAAATTTTGAGCTCCGGCCTTGGTACGGCAAAAAATTATTCCCCGATCATCACCCCTTCGCTCTAATAAATTGACTATGACATCTAACTTTTGCTTAATGGTGGTTTTCACATATTGATGTGTGATATTGGCATTTACCAAAGCATTTCTGTCGATTTCAACCCTCACGGCTTGAGCAGACATATAAGTTTTAATTATTCGTTGGATCTCTTCAGGCATTGTTGCTGAAAATAACCAGGTATTTCGCGTACCGCTGGTATACTTTAAAATTTTATTTAGATCTTGTTTAAAACCCATACTCAACATCTCGTCGGCTTCATCCAGAACTAAAGTAGAAATGTTCTTTAGATCAACTTCTCCCCTTTCAATGATATCCAATAACCTGCCTGGTGTGGCTACAATTACATGCGTTGTTCTTTTGAGAGCATTTAACTGTTTTTCAATCTTTTCACCCCCATAAAC
>CBDUPN010000153.1:0-3903 GCA_965369125.1 uncultured Aureibaculum sp.
GCTATACAAGCATATATTTTTACAGTTTTATCTGCCTTATATTTTGGTATGGCAACAGAAGAAGAACATCATTAATTAATTTAATATATATTTATTATGGATTTAGGATCAATTGCAGCGATAGGAGCTGGTTTAGCAGCGATAGGAGCTGGTATAGGAATTGGTAACATCGGTGGAAGAGCAATGGAAGCCATGGCTCGTCAACCAGAAATGCATGGAAAGATTCAAGCATCTGCATTAATATTAGCTGCCTTCGTTGAGGCGGTTGCATTATTTGCGGTTGTTGTATCTCTTCTTAAGTAAAAAGAATAAAAGTGTAACGGTTGGTTGCACTTTTATTTTTTCTTTAAAACAGAATTAATTAAATAGTAAAATAAATGGATTTAGTAACACCTGGATTAGGACTTGTATTTTGGACAGGACTCACCTTTTTAATCTTATTGTTCATCTTAAGAAAGTTTGCCTGGAAACCAATTCTGGGCGCGGTGAGCGAACGTGAAGATTCTATCAAAAACGCCTTGGCTGAAGCTGATAAAGCCAGACAGGAAATGCAAGATATCAATGCTGATAACGAACGTATTTTAAAGGAAGCCAGAGCAGAAAGAGATGCCATGTTGAAAGACGCCAGGCAGATCAAGAATAACATGATAGAAGAGGCTAAAGAATCGGCAAAAACTCAGGCAAATAAGATCATAGAGCAAGCCAAAGCCACCATTGAAAATGAAAAGCTATCTGCTATTACTGAAATAAAACATCAGGTAGCCAATTTATCAATTGATATCGCAGAAAAGATCGTTAAGGAAGAACTTTCTAACAAAGACAAGCAACTTAAAATAGTTGAACAAATGTTAGGAGAGGCTAAGCTGAACTAATTATGAGACATACCAGAGCGTCCATACGATATGCAAAAGCAGTATTAAATCTTGCCCTTGAGCTCAAAAAAGCCGATCGGGTAAATGAGGACATGCAATTAATATCTTCAACCATTGAAGAAAATAAAGAATTGCAAATATTATTGAGTAGCCCGATTTTTAAGACGAAGGTCAAAAGAGAAACCTTATCAGATATATTCGAGAAAAAGATCAATGAAATTTCCCTGGGGCTCATCTACCAGCTCATAGAGAATAAAAGATTACCCATTTTACAAGAAGTAGCGAAGCAATATACTATTATTTACGATTTCCATAAGGGAACACAAATTGCCATGGTTACCACAGCTACCCCAATTACTGCTGGTCTAAGGGAAAAAGTATTAGCAAAAGTTACCAAAATTACAGGCAAAAAGATTAAACTTGAAAACATTATCGATCCATCCATTATAGGAGGCTTTATCCTTCGTGTAGGCGACAAGCAATACGATTCTAGTATTTCAGGTAAATTCAATAATTTACGTAGAGAGTTTGATGATAACTTATACGAACCAAAATTTTAAAAAGAATAAATTAAACAAATGGCAACAATAAAACCAGCTGAAGTATCAGCAATTTTAAAAAGACAATTATCAGGATTCGATGGAAAGGCATCCTTAGATGAAGTAGGAACCGTATTACAGGTAGGTGATGGTATTGCCCGCGTATATGGTTTGGCCAATGTTCAATATGGTGAATTAGTCCAATTTGAAGATGGTTTGGAGGGTATTGTATTAAACCTTGAAGAAGATAATGTTGGTGTTGTATTATTAGGATATTCTGCTCAAATTAAAGAAGGCGCAACGGTAAAACGTACAGAGCGTATCGCTTCATTAAGAATTGGAGAAGGTATTGTAGGTCGTGTTGTTGATGCCTTGGGAATACCAATTGATGGTAAAGGTCCTGTGGAGGGTAAAACCTTTGAAATGCCATTAGAGCGTAAAGCACCCGGTGTGATCTATCGTGAGCCTGTTACCCAGCCTTTACAGACCGGTATTAAAGCTATTGATGCTATGATCCCTATCGGAAGAGGGCAACGTGAATTGATCATTGGTGACCGCCAGACAGGTAAATCTACCGTAGCCATCGATACTATTTTAAATCAAAAAGAATTTTACGATGCAGGCGAACCTGTATATTGTATCTATGTTGCTATTGGGCAAAAAGGATCAACCGTTGCCGGAATTGCGAGCATGTTAGAAGAACGTGGCGCGCTGGCTTATACAACTATTGTTGCTGCCAATGCTTCAGATCCTGCTGCCATGCAGGTATATGCACCAATGGCAGGAGCAGCTATCGGAGAATACTTTAGAGATACTGGCCGTCCGGCCTTGATCATTTATGATGATCTGTCTAAACAGGCCGTTGCTTATCGTGAGATCTCATTATTATTAAGAAGACCTCCGGGACGTGAAGCTTATCCTGGTGACGTATTCTATTTACACTCAAGATTATTAGAGCGTTCTGCTAAAATAATAAATGACGATACCATTGCGGCACAGATGAACGATGTTCCAAAGGCCTTAAAAGGTAAAGTAAAAGGTGGCGGTTCATTAACTGCCCTGCCCATTATAGAAACGCAGGCTGGTGACGTATCTGCATATATTCCAACCAACGTAATTTCAATTACCGACGGACAGATCTTCCTTGAATCAGATCTATTTAACTCAGGGGTTCGTCCTGCCATTAACGTGGGTATTTCGGTATCACGGGTTGGTGGTAATGCACAGATCAAGTCTATGAAAAAAGTAGCCGGAACCTTAAAACTCGACCAGGCGCAATATCGTGAATTGGAAGCATTTGCTAAATTCGGTTCCGATCTTGATGCTGCTACCATGGGGGTTATTGAAAAAGGGAAACGTAATGTGGAGATATTAAAACAATCTCAAAACGATCCGTTTACGGTTGAAGACCAGGTGGCGATTATTTATGCGGGTTCTAAGAACTTGTTAAGAAATGTGCCTGTAGAAAATGTGAAGGAATTTGAAAAGGATTTTCTTGCCTATTTAAATGCCAAACACAGAAAATCACTAGATGTATTAAAATCGGGCAAGTTAACTGATGAGGTATTGGCAGTTCTTGAAAAAGCAGCCAAAGAGATATCAGCAAAATATGTTTAAATAAAAACTTGTCATTCACCAACATTGGAAATTATTTAGTTTTCAATAACATCTGGGAATGACAATTGAAGAATTATGGCAAACTTAAAAGAAATACGTAACAGAATAGTCTCCATTGGCTCAACCATGCAGATCACCAGTGCCATGAAAATGGTATCTGCTGCTAAGTTGAAAAAAGCACAAGATGCTATTGTTGCTATGAGACCTTATTCTAATAAGTTAACCGAATTATTACAAAGTTTAAGCGCAACTTTAGACGGCGATATAGGAGGAACTTATGCCAAGCAAAGAGAGGTAAATAAGGTACTTATGATCGTTATTACCTCTAACAGGGGTCTGTGCGGTGGATTCAATTCAAATATCATCAAGAAATCTATCGACCTTATTGAGCATGACTATAAAAATAAGAAAGTAGACATATATGCCATTGGTAAAAAAGGGAACGACCTGTTATCAAAGGAACATAATGTGATCGCTAATAAAAGTGATATTTACGATCATCTTGGTTTTGATGCCGCAGCAGAGATCGCCGAAGAATTAATGTCTCTTTTTGCCGATGAAACCTATGATCAGATAGAGCTCGTTTACAATAGATTCAAAAATGCGGCCACACAAATAATTATGCATGAACAGTTTTTACCCATTGTTCCGGCAACCGGCAGCGTGAACAATAGTGCCGATTATATTTTTGAACCCACAAAGCTTGAAATCGTACAGGGCTTAATACCAAAATCCCTTAAAACACAGTTGTTTAAAGCGATCAGAGATTCTTTTGCCGCAGAACACGGTGCAAGAATGACAGCCATGCATAAAGCAACCGATAATGCGACCGAATTAAGAGATGACCTTTTATTGAGCTATAACAAAGCCCGTCA
>CBDUPN010000154.1:0-3885 GCA_965369125.1 uncultured Aureibaculum sp.
GCAACGGTATCTTTAGACTTCATAGCCTCTTTCAATTTATCCATTACCTTCTTTTGCAAACTCATATTTTCGAAATTTAGAGACTGCAAAGATAAAGAAGCGCTTTATAATACTAACAAAAAACCCAAAACAATTTGCACTGCTTTGGGTTTACAAACAAAAACTATCAATTGTTTAATCTACATTATCATGTAAATATGAATTGTTAGAACGTAGTTGAATATCATCATTGTCATCCGAACTCAGCGTTATTCTCGATTTATTTTCTGTAATCTCAGAAGATGGTTCTACATCTTCCAGATCAACACCCATTCTCTTATAGGCGGGCTGATTTTCGATCTCATCAATATTTTTATTTACCCTGTTAATGAAACGGTAGTTAAAATCTTTCATCTTACGCCTTCTATCGTCGGCTTTATTCTGCAACTGCGATATGGTTAAATTAAGCGGCGACTCGTCTTCATCGTCTTTAAAATTATCCTGCTTATCAGCTTTATTCTCAACCCTTACATTAAATTTTAATTCTTCGTCTTCTACTTCGGCCTTGGCTTGCGGTTCTTGCTGCTTTATTTCATCATCCATAAAATCTTCCAAGCCGTGTTTTATCTTACCATCTGCAGTTTGAACAGGTCTTATAAGTACAGGGTCTATCACTTCAATATCCCGAATATGAGCTGCTAATTCCTGCGTCATAGATTCTCCTTTAAAATCGATTTTATTCTTAGAGGTTAAAGGAAGGTCAAAAGTGAGCGTTATCTGGTTTTCTTCTTCATTTTCTTCTTCAACTTCTTCTTTTGCTGCCATCATGGGTTTGATCACAAAATCGTCGGTCATGTCAGCATCTACTTCGTCGAACACCACATCGATCTTTTTAATATTTTCTGCGGTTGGCTGTACATCTTCTTCATCCAATTCCTCTATATCCAAACTGTGCTTTACCACAGGCTCCTCAACGGGAGCTTTGCGGTTGCCCGGAACCTCTTCTACCAGATCGTGTATTATTTTTTTCGACTCTGTATTAGAGATCTCTAATTGCTGTTCTTTGTTAAATCCGGTCGCAATTACCGTAACGGCTATAGCTTCTCCAAGATCATCATCTTCACCAACACCCATAATAATATCGACATTGCTCTTCGCCTCACTTTGTATATAATCGTTGATCTCCCCTATTTCATCAATGGTAATTTCTGTACTTCCCGAAACGATCAGCAACAATACATTCCTCGCCCCATTGATCTTATTATCATTCAGCAATGGAGAATCCAAAGCTTTGGTAATGGCCTCCTGTGCCCTGTTTTGGCCGGTAGCCACTGCAGATCCCATAATGGCAGTGCCACTATTAGACAATACCGTTTTGGCGTCTTTTAGATCGATATTCTGCGTGTAGTGATGTGTAATTACTTCGGCTATGCCTGTGGCAGCCGTTGATAAAACCTCATCGGCTTTTGAAAAACCGGCTTTAAAACCAAGGTTACCATATACTTCCCTTAATTTATTATTATTGATCACCACCAAAGAATCGATATGCTCGCGTAATTTTTCTATCCCTTTTTGTGCCTGATCTGAGCGCATTTTACCTTCAAATGAAAACGGAATCGTAACAATACCCACAGTTAACAGATCCATTTCTTTGGCGATCTTCGCAATTACAGGAGCGGCTCCCGTACCGGTACCACCACCCATACCCACAGTAATAAATACCATTTTGGCACGTGTACTTAACATGGCTCGTATTTCTTCAATGCTTTCAAGTGCCGCTTTTTCACCTACATCCGGATTGGCACCCGCACCTAAACCTTCTGTTAAAGAAACCCCGAGTTGGATCTTGGTGGTCACCGGACTATTCTCTAAAGCCTGTGCATCTGTATTGCAGATCACAAAATCTACACCATTAATTCCTTTTCTAAACATGTGGTTAACAGCATTACTTCCACCGCCTCCAACACCAATAACTTTTATTACGTTAGATTGATTCTTTGGCAAATCGAATGCAAGGTTTTCAAATTCTGTGCTCATATCTTTAATTTTTGGGGTATTATATTTTTCTTTTATATTTTTTAATTCTATTTAGCTAGTAACTGGTAAACCGTTACGTCTTTCTGTTCTATTCTGCGTTGTCTAAAAATTCTCTAAACTTATCGGCCCATTTTTCGAAAATTGACTTTCTATCTTCTTTTATATTCCTTTCTGATTGCTTATTGCTGGCATATTCATTTTCTGCCACACTGCTGGCCAGCGATTTTTTGATCTTATTCTTTTGATCGAGGCCTTTCATCAATAATCCAACGGCCGTTGCAAATGCCGGACTCGAAATATCTACATCTGTGCTGCCTGCCAAATGCTCATTAGGATAGCCTATTCTGGTATCCATACCTGTGATATATTCTACCAATTGCTTGATATGTTTTAATTCTGCGCCACCACCCGTTAACACAATTCCCGCAATTAATTTCTTTTTGGTTTCTTCATGGCCATAGTTCTTTATTTCTAAATAAACCTGCTCTACGATCTCTACTACACGGGCATGAATGATCTTCGATAAATTCTTTAAGGTAATTTCTTTAGGTTCCCTGCCTCTTAATCCGGGAATGGACACGATTTCATTATCCTTATTTTCACCGGGCCACGCCGAACCAAATTTGGTTTTTAGCAATTCGGCCTGTTTTTCTATAATAGAACATCCTTCTTTAATATCTTCGGTGATTACATTGCCTCCAAAAGGAATAACGGCTGTATGCCTGATGATGCCGTCTTTGAAAATGGCCAGATCGGTAGTACCACCACCTATGTCTATCAAGGCTACACCTGCTTCTTTTTCTTCCTGACTCAATACAGCCTCTGCCGATGCCAATGGCTCTAAGGTGATGTTTGCCAATTCTAATCCCGCACTTTTAATACACCGCCCTACATTCCTGATCGATGAAACCTGCCCTACAACCACATGAAAGTTGGCTTCTAACCGGCCACCATACATCCCTACAGGCGCCTTGATCTCAGGTTGCCCATCAACCTTATAGTCTTGTGGCAAAACATGGATTATTTCTTCTCCGGGCAACATCACCAATTTATGCACCTGGCTGATCAATTTTTCGATATCGGTTTCATCAATAACTTTTTCAGAATTTGGCCTTGTGATATAATCGCTATGGTGTAAACTGCGAATGTGTTGCCCCGCAATACCAACAACAACATCTTTAATTTTTACATCAGAAACGTTTTCGGCTTCTTCAACGGCTTGCTGGATCGATTGGATGGTTTGTGTAATATTATTCACTACGCCTCTATGAACACCCAAGCTTTTGGCTTTCCCTGTACCGAGTATTTCAATTTTTCCATACTCATTGGTCTGGCCAATCATGGCAACAATTTTTGTCGTACCTATATCAAGCCCAACCGCTATGTTCTCGTGTTCCATAATTTAAATTTTTGTGCAGACAACTTGATCGTTGTACACCAGGTTTATTTTTTTGTATTTATCAAGCGTTTTATCTTGCATTGTTTTCTGATAAAAGGCCTTTAATTTTTTTATTTTTATATCGATATTTCTCAGATCTCCTAATTCAACAATTTGATCTCCAATGCGCGTTTTTAATATAAACTCGTTATTTTCTAATTGCTCAATACCGACGATCTGCTTTTTTAAAAAATCATCTTCATAAACCATTTTAGCAAGCGTATAGGTATCATTCGAAACCTGGCCATTAGATATCCCTTCAACTATGGGAACCCTGGCTGAATAATTTGACGATAAAGGCATTTTCTTTCCTTTACTGTCAATATAATACGATTGTTCATCTTGATTTACTCTAGCGATCGGCGTTTTTTGTGTAATGATAGCTCCTAACTGTCCATCAATAGATAGAAAAACCTCAGCATTTTCTATCA
>CBDUPN010000155.1:0-3816 GCA_965369125.1 uncultured Aureibaculum sp.
GTATTTAATATTGATGAAAAGAAAATAAAAATTATCGTTTTAGATACAAGGTATTTTAGAACACCCCTAACAGTGGATCCAACTGGTGAACAACGCTATGTGCCAAACCCAACCAATTCTGGAACTATGCTAGGCGATGAGCAATGGCAATGGTTGGAAAAAGAACTATTAAATTCAAGTGCAGATTTTAACATAATCGTTAGCAGTATTCAATTCTTATCGTATGAGCATGGTTTTGAGACATGGGGGAATATGCCTCATGAAGTTGAAAAATTAAAAGACCTTATTGTTAATTCAAAAGCAAAGAATATTATATTATTGTCAGGCGACCGACATATTTCCGAAATATCTTCAACAAAAATAGATGGCTTAAATTATCCCTTGTATGATTTCACATCCAGTGGTTTAACCCATACCTATGAAGAATTTATTTCAGAACCAAATCAATACAGGGTATCAAAGGTAATTAAAGAAAAGAATTTCGGAATTCTAAGAATAGATCTTAAGACCAATACTGTCAATATGGAAATAAGAGGTTTACAAAATAGCTTATTGGAAAGGGTTACTCAAAAATATTAATTCATTCTTAATTTTCACATTAGATAAAAACTGCTATTTTTGCACCGAATCTTAAGAAAATATATTATAATGACAAATAGAACATTTACCATGTTAAAACCTGATTCTGTTGAAAAAGGTAATATTGGTGCCATTTTGGAAAAAATTAATGCTTCTGGTTTTCGAATAGTAGCGATGAAATTGACACAAATGACCAAAAGAGATGCCAGGGCATTTTATGCCGTTCATAAAGAAAGACCATTTTATAATGATCTGGTGCAATATATGACCAGAGGGCCAGTTGTTGCCGCGATTTTAGAGAAAGAAAATGCGGTGGAAGATTTTAGGGCCTTAATTGGTGCTACTAACCCAGCAGAGGCAGCCGATGGTACGATTAGAAAATTATTTGCCACATCTATTAGTGAAAATGCTGTACATGGATCTGATAGTGATGAAAATGCAGCTATTGAAGGTGCTTTTCATTTTTCTGGACGGGATATGTTCTAATAATAAAAATGTAATAACAAAAAAAACGCCTCGAAATTCGAGGCGTTTTTTTTTATTTGCATATATTTTCTAATACTTAATTGCTTTTTTACTTAGCTCTGCACCATTATCAAAGGTTGCTTTAACAATTAAAACGGTACCTTTTCTGATGTTATCTGTTCTGATATTGAATTCACTATCATTAGGTTTTTGATCTATTAACAATCGGCCTAATAAATCGTATACCTTAATATCTTTTATTACATTACTCGATCTTAATCTCAATGCCTGATCTTCATTAATAATAACAAAGTCGTTACCGAAGGCTAGATCCTCAATACCCAATACAGCTTTTGTGAACTGTAACGTAAATCTGTCCGGATGGTTTCCAACACCAGTTAAATCAAAGATATAATCAGCTTGTTTAAGATCGTGGGTGATGTTTAGATCCCTATCTATTAAATAAAGGTCGTTTTCTTTTAATACACCTTCGATATTCGCTATACTAATTTTATATGACAATGCTTCATTGATATAGGTATCAAACCCAATAGGAATTGTTTTATCTATATTAAAACTTCCCAAACCTTGAATAGCATATTTAACTGTATCTATTTTAGAATATAAACTAACCCAGCTCGCCCCGAGTTTAATACCATCATATCCTCTATCATGCCCATCGGTTGCCTGATCAAAAAATCCAATTAATGTTTGATTAAATGCCCCACCATCGGTACTTTCAACATTTAACCAAACCCTGTCCTTTTCTTCATCAACGGCACTTTTGGTTTCTGTACCTCTAAAGAACTGGTCATTCTGATCTATTAAACGCATGAAGTTATTAAATATAACACCTGGTCCAGGTTCTGTAGCCCTAACCATAAATCCTTGACCTGAACCTACATTTCCGGTAGGTGTTGGTCCCCCTGAGGCTGCCGCTGTTCCACCTGATAAATTATAGGTAGCATAATCACTATTCGTGTATCTATTTACTGGATCGCTATTAACGGGCGTGTTATGCGTCCAAAACCACAAAGTTCCATCAATTGTGTTATTATCTACTAATCCTATAAACTCATCTGCATCAATCGCCGATGGGTATGGATTTCCAACTAAATTGAAGTCATTATTTGTATTTCCATCATTATTATACACCATATGTGGATTTCCAGAAATTCCAATAACCCCATTATTAGGTGTGCCTGTAAAAGCCACAGTTTGTTGTAACGGATAAGTACCACTTATTGGTCCTTCAGAAATATAACCTTTTGCAGGTCTCATGGTACCTGAGGCAACAATCCATTCTCCAATAGCTTCTGTTCCTCCTCCAGGTATGGTATTGGTAACCGATTGATCCCAATAAAATACCCTATTTGGATTATTTGCTGAGAATACCGATGCTATAGATGCATTTGCAACCGGTGATGAATAATAGGTAAAGTCATTGATATTCGTTAGAGATGTTGTAGTTTCTAGTTTTGTAATTGATCCTATGATCGTGGCATCTTCATTATCTCCAGGGAAATATAATGATTCAGTATCACCTATGGTAAAAGTTCCTCCACCGCTAATCGTTAGGTCATTATGTACTTCAATAAAGTTCGTAGTCCCTCCATTAAAATTAAAATTACCTAATACTAAAATATTACAAGCTTCGAAGGATCCGTCAGAGGCATTATATGGGCCATTAATGATGACTTCCCTGGTTCTTCCAGGAACCTCATTATCCCATGCAACCCCATTCCAGGTTGTTGACCCAATACCTTGAGTACCCAAAGCAATATTGATCAACGGATTAGCATTATCAACTTCGGCCAAAGATAATTCGATATAATCGTTCACAACCAATGGTGGCCCAATAGTTGCATCAAAGGTAGTGTTTGGTTGTTCTGTAGTATTACAACCTTTAATAAAGCCTTTATTTTGACCCCATACCCTTGGTGTAACCGCATCAACTACTCCCATAATGTCAATTCTATTGCTATAAGTATTTACACCGTTGGTTGTAGAGATTAATATCACATCATTACCATCGAAAGAGCAAACATTAGTAGGTATTACAGGTGCCGTACCACGATTTCCAGCTAATGGTAGGCTAGCTGTTAGACTACTAAACAATACAACATCTCCAGGAGCCATTGTTGGTATAGCCACATTTTCATTTGGAGCGTTTGTGCTAATATTGCCAATTATTGTATTAAAATTTGAATATAAAGCCAAATAATAAGAACCGGCAATTACCGTGCTTGCAGAAATATTTTTTACTTCAACCCATCTATCGGTCCCTACACCTTCATAATATTGAGTGATCAATAATGGAGCATCGGCATTATTATCGATTCCTTCACCTTGAATGTCAAAATTATATGGATTTTCATCACTATCATCGTTCGCTATTGAAACGGAAGCCGTTCTTATTCCTAAAGCACTTGGATCAAATGTGATTTCAAAGGTTACACTGCCAGCAGCCGTGATAGGTGATGATGGTAGTAAAGTCAATGTGAAATCAGATGCGTTCGCACCGCTTATTACGACATAAGGACTTGGATCAGTTAAATTTAGATCTGCGCCGCCATTATTTTCAATTGTAAAAGTATTTGTTACTGTTCCTGTGAAGACATCTGCCTGTCCGAAATCTGTATCATCAGCTAGATCTGGTGTGGTATCACCGTCGGCAATTTCTACGCCATTACCGAATACATCCATTTCTGGTAAAAGGTTAATGCCTTCACCTTGAATGGTAAAAGTATATGGATTTTCATCACTATCATC
>CBDUPN010000156.1:0-3814 GCA_965369125.1 uncultured Aureibaculum sp.
GCCTCTTTATTATATAGCCTGTTTAAAAAAGCCGGATATAAAGTCGGACTCATGTCGACGGTTAAAATATTGGTAAACGATACGGAGTTTAAAGCCACTCATACAACCCCTGATTCTATAAGTATCAATTACTATTTAAGGCAAATGGTAGACAGCGGGGTTACGCATTGCTTTATGGAGGTAAGCTCGCATGGCATACATCAAAAAAGAACTACGGGCTTGCATTTTTCAGGTGGTGTTTTTACAAATTTATCTCACGATCATCTCGATTATCACAAATCTTTTGCCGAATACCGCGATGTAAAAAAATCATTTTTTGATGAATTGCCTAAGACGGCATTTGCATTGGTAAATATCGATGATAAAAATGGTTCGGTAATGCTTCAGAATACAGAAGCTAAAAAATATACCTATGCCTTAAAGACCATGGCAAATTATAAGGCAAAAATATTAGAGAATCAAATAAGTGGATTGTTGCTCATTATAAGTGAGAATGAATTATGGACAAAATTGATCGGAACATTTAATGCCTATAACATACTGGCCATTTATGCGGTGGCTGATCTATTAGGCATGGAGCGGCTCGAAAATTTAAGATTGATAAGCGAATTAGAAAGCGTAAGCGGGCGTTTTCAATATTTGATTTCTGAAAACGGTATTACAGCTATTGTAGATTATGCACATACCCCCGATGCCTTAAAGAATGTATTGGAAACCATCAATGCTATTAGAACCCATAACGAAAAAGTAATAACCGTGATCGGTTGCGGTGGAGACCGCGATAAGGCAAAAAGACCAAAAATGGGTCATATTGCTTCCCAGCTTTCCAATCAGGCCATTTTC
This sequence comes from uncultured Aureibaculum sp., assembly GCA_965369125.1. Lineage (GTDB taxonomy): Bacteria > Bacteroidota > Bacteroidia > Flavobacteriales > Flavobacteriaceae > Aureibaculum. Next base: position 844 of record CBDUPN010000156.1, read on the forward strand.
ACATCAGACAATCCCAGATCTGAAAGCCCTGAAGCCATCATAGAAGATATGGAAGCAGGTGTTGAACCCCAAAATGTAAAGAAAATATTATCGATTGTCGATCGCAGGCAGGCCATAAAAACGGCCAGTAAACTCGCCGAAAGTGGTGACATATTATTAATAGCGGGGAAAGGGCATGAAACCTATCAGGAAATAAAAGGCGTAAGGACAGATTTTAATGATTTTGAGATCATAAATGCCACTTTAAAAGAATTACAAAAATAAAAAGGAACGACTATAGATGTTATATTACTTATTTGAATATTTAGATAAACATTACCAGCTTTCAGGGGCCGGTCTTTTCCAGTATATCTCATTTAGATCTGCATCTGCATTTGTTATTTCGCTATTGATATCGACCATTTTTGGTAGAAGGATCATCGATAAATTAAGAAGGCTTCAGATTGGTGAAACGGTAAGGGATCTTGGTTTGGCAGGCCAGGCACAAAAAGCCGGCACGCCCACAATGGGAGGTATTATTGTAATTCTAGCCACGGTTGTACCCGTATTGTTATTTGCCAAGTTAGACAATGTCTATATCATCATTTTATTGGTGGCTACGCTGTGGATGGGATTGATAGGGTTTATCGATGACTATATCAAAGTGTTCAAAAAAGATAAGGAAGGACTTAAAAGCAGATTCAAAATAATAGGTCAAGTAGGGCTTGGAATTTTTGTTGGCGTGATGCTGCATTTCTCACCACAGGTAGTGGTTAAAGAAAAGCTTGCCAATCCACCAATAGTACAAACCGAAAGCGAAATATCCACCAATACTACCGGGATATTTGGGAAAGAGCAAAAGTCATTAAAAACGACCATTCCTTTTGTTAAAAATAATGAATTCGATTATTCGGTATTGGTTAGCTGGTTAGGCGATGATTATCAAAAATATGGATGGATCGTTTTTACGCTTATAGCTGTATTTATTATCACGGCCGTGTCTAACGGGGCGAATCTTACCGACGGCATCGATGGGCTTGCTGCGGGTTCTTCGGCGATTATTGTCTTGGCATTGGGGGTTTTTGCATGGGTATCCGGTAATATCATTTTTGCCAATTATTTAAATGTAATGTACATCCCTTATTCGGGTGAGATGACCATTTTTATCAGTGCATTTGTTGGAGGATTGATAGGATTCTTATGGTACAATACCTACCCCGCACAAGTTTTTATGGGCGATACCGGAAGTTTAACCATTGGGGGCATCATCGCTGTACTGGCGATCTCCGTGCGCAAGGAATTACTCATTCCAATTTTGGCGGCGATCTTCCTGGCAGAGAATTTATCGGTGGTATTACAGGTAAGCTATTTTAAATATACAAAGAAGAGATTTGGAGAAGGAAAGCGCATTTTTTTAATGTCACCATTACATCATCACTATCAAAAACGAGGATATCACGAAAGTAAGATCGTGGTGAGGTTCTGGATTGTAGGCATTATGATGGCAGTGATTTCGATCCTAACATTAAAAGTGAGGTAAGATGCAGAAAATTGCGGTCTTAGGAGGAGGAGAAAGCGGTGTTGGAACCGCCATATTGGCAAAAAAAAAAGGCTATCAGGTATTTGTCTCAGATAAAGGCAAGATAGCAGAAAAATATAAAGAAGTTCTTTTACATAATGACATTTTATTTGAAGAAGGTAAACATACTGAAGAGAAGATATTCGACGCAGATGTGATCATGAAAAGTCCGGGGATTCCAGACAAGTTAAGTCTGATAGCAGCCTTGCATAAAAGGAAGATACCTGTAATTTCTGAAATTGAATTCGCCTCGCAATTTACTAAGTCTACCATCGTGGGTATCACAGGAAGTAATGGTAAAACAACAACGACATTATTGACCTATCATATTTTAAAAAAAGCAGGCCTGGATGTTGGGGTGGCCGGTAATGTAGGGAAAAGTTTTGCGGGACAGATGGCAGAGAAAGATTATCAGAATTATGTGTTGGAACTGAGCAGTTTTCAACTGGATGGGATCGTAGATTTTGCGCCTCATATAGCGGTAATAACGAATATTTCGCCAGATCACTTAGACAGATATGAGTATAAATATGAAAATTATATCAATTCAAAATTCAGGATCACCATGAATCAAACAGCCAAGGACTATTTGATCTATGATGCCGATGATGACGCTATAAATAACTGGATGAATAGCCATCAAACGCAAGCCATTCTGTTACCATTTTCAATAAAGAAAACATTAGATAAAGGAGCATATAAAAAAGATAATAACATAATAATTCAAACTGATTCAAACAAATTTACAATGAGTATAGCAGCATTAGCATTACAGGGAAATCACAATACAAAAAATGCCATGGCATCAGCTATGGTGGCTAAACTATTAGGGGTGAGAAACGAAACACTACGAGAAAGTCTCGAAGACTTTGATAGTGTTGAGCATCGCCTGGAGCCTGTATTAAAAATAAATGGGGTTCAATATATAAACGATTCTAAAGCTACGAATGTTAACGCTACCTATTATGCCTTAGAAAGTGTGAAAACCCCTGTGGTATGGATCGTGGGTGGTGTAGATAAGGGCAATGATTATGAAGAGTTATTACCCTTGGTGCGCGAAAAAGTAAAAGCAATTATTTGCCTGGGATTAGACAATACAAAGATCTATGAAACCTTTGGCAACGTGGTCGATTTTATGATCGAAACTGCAGGCGCCGAAGAAGCCGTAAAAGTGGCATATAAACTTTCTGAGAAAGGAGACACTGTATTGTTATCTCCTGCCTGTGCAAGTTTTGATCTATTTGAAAATTACGAAGACAGAGGAAGACAATTTAAAGACGCGGTTAGACAATTATAAATGACGAGATTATTACAAAATATTAGCGGTGATAGAACTATTTGGGCAATTGTGGCCCTTTTAGCGATATTTTCCTTTCTCCCTGTGTACAGTGCAAGTACCAATCTAGTGGGTGT
>CBDUPN010000157.1:0-3800 GCA_965369125.1 uncultured Aureibaculum sp.
GACTGGAGTGCATTATATCTAGAGAATATTTCTTTAGCAAAAGCTTCGTGGGTTGGCTTAGGGTATACAGCTTTTTCGGCAACAATGGCAATAGGTAGATTTTTAGGTGATGGAATCAGTTCGAAATTCGGATCAAAATCATTGCTCGTAAGTGGGACCATCATAGGAGCTGTTGGTTTTGGATGTGTTTTATTAATTCAGCCTTTCATAGTTATTATTGGTTTTGCGCTGGTTGGTTTAGGTTTATCCGTTATTGTTCCAGAATTGTTTCGATTAAGCGGAAAAAGAGAGGGTATAGAACCATCTCAAGGAATATCATTTATTGCCGGATCGGGATTTATAGGTTTTCTAATTGGCCCGGTTTTTCTAGGTTTTTTAGCTGATTATGCGAACTTAAAATTAAGTTTTTGGGCCTTATTTGGCTTTATCATACTTGCATTGCTGATGTCAATTAAATTGAAATAAGTTAAGTTTTTAATATCAAAAAAGTTCTTTTAGTTTTGTAATTATTAAAATTTAAAAAATGCTTGTAAAAGTATATGGCAGCGCTGTATTTGGTGTTGAAGCTACTACCATAACTGTTGAGGTTAATATTGATAAAGGAATAGGATATCATTTAGTCGGATTGCCCGATAATGCCATCAAAGAAAGTAATTATCGGATTGCCGCAGCTTTGCAAAATAACGGATATAAAATTCCGGGTAAAAAAATTACGATCAATATGGCTCCTGCCGATCTGAGGAAAGAGGGCTCTGCTTATGATCTAACGCTGGCTATAGGAATCCTAGAGGCCTCTTCACAAATTAAAAGCGATCGAATTAAAGATTATCTCATCATGGGCGAACTTTCATTGGATGGCAGCCTGCAACCTATAAAGGGCGCGTTGCCGATTTCCATTAAAGCCCGGGAGGAGGGTTTCAAAGGATTTATTTTGCCTAAGCAAAATGCCAAAGAAGCGGCTATTGTGGACAATCTAGAGGTGTATGGTGTTGAAAACATCAAAGAAGTGATAGATTTTTTTGAAGGAAATTCAACTTTATCGCAAACCATTGTAGATACTAGAAAGGAATTTTATGAAAATTTAGAAAATCCTGAATTCGATTTTTCAGATGTAAAAGGGCAGGAATCTATCAAACGTTGTATGGAAATTGCAGCCGCAGGCGGACACAATATTATTTTAATTGGTCCTCCCGGGTCGGGTAAAACAATGTTAGCAAAGCGTTTACCTAGTATTTTACCACCGATGACCTTGCAGGAAGCCTTGGAGACCACAAAAATACATAGTGTAGTAGGCAGGATAAAAGAAAATTCGGGTTTAATGGGACAAAGGCCATTCAGATCGCCACACCACACAATTAGCGATGTTGCCTTGGTCGGAGGCGGTACATATCCACAACCCGGAGAAATATCGCTTTCACATAATGGGGTATTGTTTTTAGATGAATTACCCGAATTTAAGCGAACGGTATTAGAAGTTATGCGCCAACCTTTGGAAGATAGGGAAGTAACCATTTCTCGTGCTAAATTTACTGTAACCTATCCAAGCAGTTTTATGTTAGTGGCGAGTATGAATCCGAGTCCTAGTGGTTATTTTAACGACACGGAAGGTCATGTAACTTCTTCTCCGGCTGAAATGCAACGCTATTTGAGTAAAGTTTCAGGCCCCTTATTAGACAGGATTGATATTCATATTGAAGTACAACCGGTTCCATTTGATAAACTATCTGAGGAAAGAAAAGGTGAATCCAGTAATGTAATAAGAGAACGGGTTACAAAAGCAAGAAAGATTCAAACCCAAAGATTTAAAAAAAGTGACAATGTACATTACAACGCGCAAATGAGTGTAAAGCAGATAAGAAAGTTTTGTGTATTGGATGAAGGGTCAAAAATATTGTTAAAAAATGCCATGGAGCGTCTTAACCTGTCGGCGCGAGCATATGATAGAATATTAAAGGTAGCAAGGACAATTGCTGATCTAAGCGCTTCTGACACAATTAAATCAGATCATATATCGGAAGCTATTCAATACAGAAGTTTAGACAGGGAAGGCTGGTTAGGATAATTTTGTTAACTTTGATAAGTTAAATGCAATCTCCCCTAGATGAATCGAATTATTGTCATACTTTTTTTATGTACTACTTTAAGTGGATTTACCCAATCTAAGGTTGATTCGTTGCTGTTGACTAAAACGGAATGGGTTAATAGTGACCTGACCTATTTGAGGTTCTTCAAGGATTCTGTTGTTTATAATATTGATAATGCAAAGCATGCATTGATCTTCGATTTTAAAAACAGAAAATTGACATTTAAGGAAAAATATTTTGTTGGAGGTATTGAATCCCGAGAAGAAAATATTGATTTTAAGATAAAATATCTAAATAAAAATAAATTGGTCATAGTTCCGGTTACAAAAAAAGAAGAATTGGCAGAAAAGAATTATAAAAAATTAAATTCTGAACCATTTTTTAAAGAAGAACAATATATCTTTTATAATCGAGGGCAATTAATTTCTAAAATAGATTTTAACAAAATTACCTTTCATGCTTCCACTTGTTTCGGTACCTGCAAGTCGATGTCGGTTGAAGTCAATAATGACGGATCGGTTTTTTATCAAGGAAGGATATACACTAAAGAATTTACAGGTAATTTCGAAGGTAAGTTGAACTCTAAAGATTTAGATCAATTGAAGCAAATTGTAAATAGAAGTCAGCTAAAGGTTCTGGATCAACAATGGAAACAATTGTCAAGGCCTAATGACACTCCGAGATATAACTATATAGTTGAATTAACCGATGGTAAGCTCATAGAAATCAATACCAACGATCAACACCCAATATTAGATAGACTTTCTGAATATTTCCTAAATATTCATGAAACAGCTGAGCTGACCAAAGCCTCAAAGAAACATCAATTCGCTGAGTCTAATATTGATAATTATAAAGTTACCCAAAATTAAAATTATACCATTTTGGTTTTTGTTACCGGTAAATACAATACCGGTGATTAACGCTATCGCATTAATGGCTATAATTAGTATATTTACTCATCAAAACTTATTTAAATATTATCAATATGATGACTAAACATTTCTATGCAATAATTATTATATCCCTAGTCTTATCGTGTAATTCTAAAGGTGACCAAGAAGAAAAAGTTGTTAGCAAGGTTGAAATTGCCCCGATTCCAACGATGAATTTAACAGAGGCTAATAGGTTGGTTAAATTACCCCTGCATTGTATGGATACCGAATATCCCAATAAATTAGGGCAAACTCTAGGTAGTAATGAAGATCTGCAACCCCCAAAAGTTTTGCATCCTGCTTTTTATGGATGTTTTGATTGGCATTCTGCCGTTCACGGACATTGGAGCATAGTGAGTTTGTTAAAGAAGTATCCTGAAATTGAGAACGCCGGCGAAGTAAAAGAAAAATTGCTTCTTAATATTTCTAAAGAGAATATATTAGAAGAAGTTCGCTATTTTGAAGGAGAGCATAACAAAACTTATGAAAGAACTTATGGATGGGCTTGGTTATTAAAGTTGGCAGAGGAATTACACACCTGGGATGACCCGATTGCCAGGCAATTAGAAGATAATTTAAAACCTTTAACAGACCTGATCGTAGAAAAATATCTTGAATTTTTACCAAAATTAAATTATCCAAACCGTGTTGGGGAGCATCCGAATACTGCTTTCGGCCTCTCATTTGCCTACGATTACGCTGTTGCTTTAAATCATGAAGATTTAAGGGTACTTATTGACAACAGAGCAAGGGATTTTTATCTGACAGATCAAAATTGTCC
>CBDUPN010000158.1:0-3793 GCA_965369125.1 uncultured Aureibaculum sp.
GCCTTGCATGTAACTGCAGGGATGATCATGAGTACGGTATTTCAAATGGCACATGTGGTAGAAGGTACCGATCAGCTAGAGGTCGATAAAGACCATCAGGTTAAAAACGACTGGCTGGTACATCAATTGCATACTACCTCAGATTTTGGAAGAAAGAACGGGCTCTTTAGCTGGTATATCGGCGGACTAGATTTTCAGATAGAACATCATATTTTTCAAAATATATGCCATGTGCATTATCCTGCCATTGCCACTATTATAAAAGAAACTGCTGAAGAATACGGGTTTACCTATAACCTGAAACCCAATGTTTTTAAGGCACTGGCATCCCACTTTCGTAGGTTAAAAGAACTGGGTAGCATGCGAATGGTGCCACCAACGCCAAGGGGTATGGCAGCTGGTTAGATGAAGGGATTCTCGGTATGTTTGATGTAAGAAGACGATATATTATTAAAGGAAAAAGGCATATAAAGGAGAGGGTCTAAAAAGTGTCATGCTGAATGAAAATTAGGCGTCTTTAAGTATGAACATGCTAACGATAAATACATCAAGATTTTTCGACTGCGCTCAAAATGACAATACCAATTCTTTTAAGACCCTCTTTTAAACTTGTTTTAGAGATTCATTAGACTTTTATCGAACAACCAATAGCTCTCGTTTTGGTAACCTCTACAGGTTTACCATCTAAAAGTGCATCAATGGCATTTTCGACATATTTGGTTTTTACAGCTTTGGCATTTCGCGAGCTGTCGTCTATACCACCAATATATTTTACCCTAGGCCCTTCGCTTTCTTTTTGCAATACAAATGCATGTGGGGTGGCCGTAGCGCCATATTGGGGATAGATCTTTTGTCCGTCGTCTAATAAATACGGAAAGGTAAATCCTTTTTCTTTGGCCCGTACCTGCATCAGCTCAAAGCTGTCGCCTTTTTGTACCTCGGGGTTATTCGGATTGATAGCGATTACCGGATATCCTTTTTCTTTATACTTGGCATCTAAGGCCAGGATGCGGTCTTCATTGGCTACCGAAACCGGACAGGTATTACAGGTAAAAATAACGATAAAGCCTTTGGCCTCGGTAAAGTCGGCCAGCGATACCATCTTGCCATCTATATTTTTAAGGCTGAAGTCGGTGGCAAGGTCACCCACCTCATAACCGCCGCCGCCGATGTTAGTATGGGTACTCACAGGGCTAAAAGCCAGTATAGAAGCTACAAGTACAAAACCGAATATTGCATAGATTTTTTTCATCATGTTAAAATTTTAAAAGTTATTAATTTCATTAAACAATGTTTCTTTGGTAAAGGTTTGCTCGTAAAAAGCGCGTTTATTTTTATTGTAGATCAGGGTGGCTGGCAGGGCACCAGACCAGCTTTCGTCTACTTTCGGGATCCAGGTATTTTCGTCGGGGTCGTCTAATAAGACCACCTGCGGCGTGAGTTTATGTTTTTCTATAAAGGGTTTTAACTTGGTATCGAGATCTTCGGGCAGATCTAAACTTACCAACACTACTTTTAGGTTTTTGCCCGCGTAAGAATCATGTAGCTCTTGAAAATAGGGCATTTCTTCTACACAAGGTTTACACCAGGTAGCCCAAAAATTTATCACATAGGTACGGTCATCATTTTTGTTAAGCAGCGTTTCGAGCTCAGAAAAATTATAGACCTCAATGGTTTCATTTTCAAATGCCATCACTGTATTGCCTTCTTGTTTTTTACAAGACAATAACATAATCATGCTAATCATAAAAAAAAGTACCCTCATACGAAATGACATATGAAACAAATCTAAATAAAGTAAAGGCTCATCACCAGTACGGAAAACAATTTTATAAAAACTTTAACGCTTTTTATAACGATGTCATTCTCAATGAAAAGCCTATACTATTTATAGCTTTTTACCGTTATAATAATTGAATTAAATGTATAAAATTCTTATTTTATTAAATACCACTTTACAATGAAAAAGTTATTATTAGTCTTATTATTCATTCCGATGGCGATTATATCACAGACGGAAGAACCGCCAAAAGCGCCGGAAAAACCGGCAGAACCTTTAAAAGAAACCGTAGAAAATAATGCCCTTACCGAAAAAACAGAAGTGGCAGGTATTAAAGATATGGCTGGCGCCAGTGCAGAAATAAAAGTGCCTGTGCAGGCTTGTATTGCGGGGAACTGTGAGAACGGACAAGGAACAAAAAATTATCAAAGTGGTACCTATACCGGTGAGTGGAAAAACGGCTTACGCAATGGTTATGGAACTTATAAATGGACGAATGGCGATACCTATGCAGGTATATGGGTAGAGGATAAAAGACATGGCGAAGGATTATATGTTTGGCATGATGGCTCTAAGTACAAGGGCAATTACAGCCATGGCATCAGAAGTGGTTATGGTATTTATTATTATACCAATGGCACGATCTACGAAGGTACCTGGCAGAATAATTTAAAACATGGCATTGCGAATTTCTATTATCAGGAAAGTGTAAATATTGGCGGACGCTATTATAATAATGAATATGTAAGTGGAACCGGTATTACACAAGGAGAATACAAACATAAGCCAGCCAAACTGTAAGGTAAAGGCCGATTTTACGACATAGAATTAAAGCGGTGATCTTTCACCTCTTTTTTCATAGCAATTTCCCGTTTTTGAGCAATCAAGAACGGGTTTTTTTAGCGAAACCCATTGTTGAGGTATTTACAGAACATATCAACAATGTTGGTTGAACTAATCCACATTTAGTGTAATTTACAATCTCTTAGCCTTTTTTCTTTACTGCTTTTAAAGCATCTGTAGGTTTGGGTACATAATGTCCTTTCCCGCCAGCCCTGTCATCATTAAAGCTGGTAGGTACTTTATCTGCCAGGGTGCGTTCTTCCCAAGATTCATGTTTGGTACCATCGTCTTTTTGTACCATGGTAATACAATTTTCTACCGGGCATACCAGTGAACAAAGGTTACAACCCACACAATTCTCTTCGATAATGTCGGGGATGCGGTGTGTAGCATCTTTCGATAAGGAAATAGCCTGATGGGCACCATCTTCACAAGCGATATAACAGAGTTCACAACCAATACAGGTAGTTGGATTGATCTCTGCAATGATCTTATGTTCCAGATTCAGGTGTTTCCATTCGGTTACATTCGGTAATGCCTTACCTGCAAAATCGTAAATGGTGTTAAAGCCGCGGTCGTCCATAAATTGCCTGAGTCCGGCATCCATTTCACGAACAATGCCAAATCCGTAATGCATCACGGCAGTACATACCTGCACCGAGGTAGCCCCCAGCAAGATAAATTCTACCACATCGCGCCAGTTCTCTATACCGCCGATGCCCGAGATGGGTACTTTTGAGATTTCGGGATGCTGTGCCAGTTCACGTATCATATGCATGGCGATGGGTTTTACGGCGGGCCCGCAATAACCACCGTTGGTACCTTTACCATCAACCATCGGAAGCGGAGCAAAGCTGTCGAGGTCGATACCGATAATACTTTTAATGGTATTGATGAGCGAGATGGCATCGGTGCCACCCTGGTAGGCTGCCAGCCCCGGATCGGTAATTTCTGAAACATTGGGTGTGAGTTTGGTGATCACCGGAATCTTAGCCACTTCTTTGGCCCATTGTACAATAAGTTTTAGTACTTCGGGTTCTTGCCCTACGGCAGAGCCCATTCCGCGTTCGCACATACCATGGGGGCAGCCAAAATTGAGTTCTATACCATCGGCCCCGGCATTTTCTACATCTTTAATGATCTGATGCCATTCTTTTTTACTTTCTACCA
>CBDUPN010000159.1:0-3771 GCA_965369125.1 uncultured Aureibaculum sp.
CTCAACGAGACTTTTGCATTGTTGATCCCGGCTTTGATCATGGGGAATACAACTATTTTTAAGCCGGCTAAACATGGTGTTTTATTGATCACGCCACTCTTGGAAGCATTTAAGGAGAGTTTTCCAAAAGGAGTTGTGAATATTGTATTCGGTAGAGGAAGGCAGGTAGCTGCGCCGATCATGAAGTCTGGCAGAATAGATGTATTGGCATTGATAGGCAATAGTAAATCGGCCGTTGCATTACAAGACCAACACCCGTTCAAGAACAGGTTGAGGTTAGTGCTTGGTCTAGAAGCGAAAAACCCCGCCATTATTTTACCTGATGCCGATCTTGATCTAACCATAGATGAATGTATCACCGGAACATTATCTTTTAACGGGCAACGTTGTACAGCTTTAAAAATAATCTATGTTCATGAAAAGGTGAAGGACGAATTTAATAAGCGTTTTGCAGAGAAAGTTGATGCGCTCAAATTTGGTAATCCCTGGGATAAAGATGTTAAGTTAACACCGCTGCCAGAGCCCGATAAAGCTGCATATATTCAAGAACTCATAGATGACGCCGTAGAAAAGGGAGCGAAGATCATGAATAAAAAGGGTGGAGAAACAACAGAAAATTATATTTTCCCGGCTGTCTTATTTCCGGTAAGTCAAGATATGAGGGTTTATAAAGAAGAGCAATTCGGTCCGGTGGTTCCTGTAATCACATTTAAAAATATAGATGAACCCTTAAGTCACATTGCAGATTCTAATTACGGGCAGCAGGTGAGCTTGTTCGGTGAGAATGTGAATTCGCTTGCGCCTTTAATAGATACCCTGGTAAATTTGGTATGCAGGGTTAATTTAAATAGTGCCTGTCAACGTGGTCCTGATGTATTTCCATTTACCGGAAGAAAAGATTCTGCCGTATCTACATTGAGTGTTCATGATGCGCTGCGTTCGTTTTCTATTAGAACATTTGTAGCCTCTAAAGACAATGATTATAATAATAGAATTCTGGAAGAATTGTTGAGTTCCAGAAAGTCTAATTTTATAAGTACAGATTATTTATTATAAAAAAAAGCCTGCATTATGCAGGCTTTTTTCATTAACCAAATCAAATATATTTAAATAATTGTCGATTGCCCGATATGAATATTATGATAATTCACATTGGTATCTTCCGGGTAATAAATATAGTCGGCTATAAAATCGCCAACCTTCGCCGTTGTAAATCGCGATTCTTTATTTATATCAGGCGTTGAAATGCCTAATTCCAATGATTTCTTGATGGCCAGGAGTATCATTTTAGATTCCTCAAATAAGCCAAAATGCTCTAACAACATGGCGGTTGATAATACAGAACCAATAGGATTGGCGGTGCTTTTGCCTTTACCCTTGGAATGCGAGCCGTGAATCGGTTCGAACATAACATGTTTTAAACCTTTAGATACAGAAGCCAAGAGGCCAATAGAGCCTACGATGACACTGGCTTCATCTGAAATGATATCGCCAAACATATTTTCTGTTAAAATAACATCAAACTGTTTAGGGTTTACAATAATTTGAGTCGCTGCATTGTCAATGAACAGAAAATTAAGTTTTACATCGGGATAATTCTTTCCGATTTCCTTTACCACCTTTCTCCATAATCTGGAAGACTCCAATACATTGGCCTTATCGATCAATGTCAATTTCTTCTTCCTTTTTTGAGCCGATTGAAACGCCAAATGTGCAATGCGTCCGATTTCATCTTCTGTATACACACAGAGATCGGAAGCTGTTTTGCCGTCTTTACTCAGTTTTTTTTCTCCAAAATAGATACCTCCTGTCAATTCCCTAAAAATAAGAAAATCGGTACCCTTTATAATTTCTTTCTTTATGGGCGATTTATCAAGTAACTCATCGTATGCTCTTACAGGTCTTATATTGGTAAACAAGCCAAGAGATTCTCTTAATTGTAATAAACCCTGTTCGGGCCTGATCTTTGCAGCGGGATCATTATCATATTTAGGATCGCCGATCGCGCCAAATAATACGGCATCACTCTGTAAACACAATTCAAGTGTCTTTTCAGGAAGCGGTTTGCCCGTCTTCTCTATAGCAGTAGCACCAATCAGGCCTTCCTTAAAAATAAAAGTATGGTTAAATTGATGCGCAATGGCTTCCAACACTTTTTTAGATTGCTTGGTCACTTCCGGACCTACGCCATCACCGGGTAAAACAGCAATAGTTATTTTCATTTTTACAGCTACGATTAAGCAAAAACAGAATGGTCTATATTACTTGACTTTATGATGAGATGAATATCGTTATCACAAATCTCTTTCTTTTTATCGGCAAAACTCAAAAATGTTGAATATACTTCATCCAATTGAATTTTGGTAAGGTCATAACCTACTTTCTTAGCTCTATAAGCCAGGGCAGCCCTTCCACTTCTTGCTGTGAGTACAATTGAAGATTCGGTTACCCCAACTTCTTTGGGATCTATAATTTCATACGTTTCCCTATTTTTTATTACGCCATCCTGATGAATACCAGAACTATGGGCGAATGCATTTGCCCCAACGATCGCCTTATTAGGCTGTACAGGCATACCCATGCTCTCTGATACCAATTGGCTCGTATTATACAATAGATGTGTATCTATATTGGTGTCTAAATTGAGGTATGGATGCTGTTTTAAGATCATAACAACTTCTTCCAGAGAAGTGTTTCCAGCCCTTTCTCCTATACCATTAATGGTACATTCGATCTGCCGGGCGCCGTTAATAACACCGGCGATAGAATTCGCGGTGGCCAAGCCCAAGTCATTATGGCAATGACATGATAGCCTGGCTTTTTCTATACCCTTTACATTTTCTATAAGATATTTCATTTTAGCCCCATATTCTTCAGGCAAACAATACCCTGTAGTATCCGGAATATTAAGGACTGTGGCCCCTGCTTTTATGACTTCCTCGCAAACCCTGGCCAAATAGTCATTATCTGTTCTCCCCGCATCTTCGGCATAGAATTCAACGTCTTCCACAAAAGATTTCGCATATTTTACAGCCCCAATGGCACGTTCGAGAATTTGTTCGCGGTTGGATTGGAATTTATGCTTAATATGTGAATCTGAAGTGCCTATACCCGTGTGAATTCTGGGTTTTTTGGCATATCTCAAAGCCTGAGCGGCTACTTCTATATCTTTTTTTACCGATCTTGTTAACCCGCAAACGGTCGAATGTTTTACAATTTTAGAAATTTCTACCACCGAATTAAAATCACCGGGACTGGAAATTGGAAATCCGGCTTCAATTACATCTACTCCTAAAAGGTCTAAACGATCTGCAATTACTAATTTTTGTTTTGTATTTAGCTTACAGCCAGGCACTTGTTCACCATCACGCAGCGTTGTATCAAATATGTATACCCTATTTTTATCCATTATTATCAGAATATATTTCTTTATTCTTTTACGAATTTATATTTTGGTTTAATTTTATAGCTTAGCGGATTAAATGTTTTACAATGCTTAGCGCTTGTTACGAGTGTTTAAAACGCTGATAATTAGTAATATAAAGCCATATTTGTTACAATGACTAGCCAGTCAAAAGATAATTTGTTTATTTTGATCAAGTCGCTTTCAAAATCTGAAAAAAGGCAGTTCAAGTTATATGTCGGAAGATTGGGAGGGAATATCGATTCGAAATTCCTGGCCTTGTTCAATCTATTGGATAAGATAAAGAAGTACGACGAGAATGCAATCATAAAAAGTGGTATCGTTAAAAAGGCGCAGCTATCAAATCT
>CBDUPN010000160.1:0-3760 GCA_965369125.1 uncultured Aureibaculum sp.
TATGAAGATTCTCCCGAATTTTATCATTTGATATATATTTTATATAATCAAGATCGTTGGGCCTTTTTAGTATTCCATTGGAGATAAAAAGATCTTGTTCCCCGTCTTGATCAAAATCGCAAAACAGGGCTGACCAACTCCAATCGGTAGCCGATAAACCACTCATCAGTGCTGTTTCAGAGAAATTATCACCACCATTGACCTGTAGCATATTACGTGCATACTGATGGTGATAACCTAATTTTTGTGTTCGCATATTCAGCATATCCACGGTTTCATCACCTACCGAGGCTTTCAAAATAGCTTCTTCATCAGGGGTCATATCTAAGGTTAGGATATCCGCTAATCCATCATGATTTATGTCGGCGACATCGTTTCCCATTGAAAAACGGCTTGTTTTACCGAAATTATTCTTGAGCTGCTCTTTAAATGTACCATTGCCTTGGTTCAGGTAATAATAATCGTCTTCATGAAAATCATTGCTAATATATAGATCAACAAAACCATCATTATTAAAATCTTGTGTAGCAACACCAAGCCCATAACCATTAGCTCCACCAAAAATACCCGCCTCTTCGCTTACATCGGTAAAAACTTCACCATCGTTTCGCAATAATTTATCTCCGCTTTTTTCGTCTCTTTTATATCTAATTTCTGCTTTACCAAATGAATTCTGACTATGCACAGCATGGTTCAATAAATACATATCCAGATCGTCATCATTATCATAATCAAAAAATGCAACTGTTGTTGAATAATTTTGAAAATTCAGCCCGTATTTTTCAGCTTCTTCGGTAAAGGTATTATCACCATTATTAATATACAGCTCGTTGGCTCCTTTTAAGCCATAAATTCCAACCACGGCACATACATAAATGTCTAAAAGTCCATCACCATTAACATCAGCCATTACAGTCCCTGTGTTCCAGTCGGCATTACCTTCCACTCCTGCTTTTTCAGTGATGTCTTCAAAAACAAAATTTCCTTTATTCAAATAAAGTTTGTTTTTCTTTTGGTTTGCTGTAAAAAAAACATCGACAAGATCGTCATTATTAATATCACCAACAGCAACCCCGGCGCCATTATAATAATACAAATAATCTAATATGTTGAGTTCATTGTCGGGTTTCAAAATATTTTGAAAATTAACCTCGGTATGTTCATTTGAAACAATAGTTAATAAATGAGCTTCTCTGATTTTATTACATCCCAGTATAAAAATCAACAAAATTATGTAAATAACCCTTTTAGTCATTTACTTTAAAAATTTTTGTTTGATCATCATTGATTCCAACGATTAGATAACGTTTGCCTTTTTTATCTTTAAACCAATCCAGTACTTTAACTTCACCCTTTGCTTTAAATCCAGTTTGAGTTTGGTTTTTAAAATTACCTTGTCCGTCTCCAAATAATATCAATCCATGATTTGCATCCAGTCTAGAAAATTGGGGTTTAAAGTTAAAATTATTACCCGCCAGGATTAAATCTAAATACCCATCTTTATTGATATCTTCACATTGAATATCGCATATACATGATAGTTGTGCTTCACTCGGAAGCTCTTTAATAAGGAAATTGCCATTTCCATTATTAAAAGCCACATAACTTGAAAAAGTGGTTACTGTACTAACTTCAGACTGCTCTAACACATTTTTAGGAAAAAGTTCATCGATGGATTTTGTAGCATACTCACTAAATTTTAAATTTTGTTTTTTTAATGAATTAATTTGTCCTGTAAGCTCTCTTTTTAAATGGACAGGTACATCTCGGCCCTTAATAGTTCTCGTAAAGATTTGTTCAGTTGTTCCATTGTTGTCAAAATCATTCACAAACATTTTTGCAGGATGATCTTTATCTGCCTGATAGATCGAGTTTAAACCTCTATTTCCCAAAATAAGATCGATATCCCCGTCATTATCAAGATCTTTTCCTTCAACCGCATTATACCAACCAGAATAATCATTTAAATTCGTCGACATTTCGTCTAATCGTGTACCTGTATTTTTAAATATTTTCGGAGCCATCCATTCCCCCACTACAATGAGATCCTTTTTCTGATCTCCATCAATATCCTGCCATATCGCATCGGTTGTCATTCCTATAAGTTCTGCCATGGGAGCCTTGCTTTTGATCACATTGACAAAATTACCTTTCCCATCATTTTCTAAAAATAAATTTTCCGGAATAATTCCATAGGTTCCAGGTACACTTAAACTAGCGATAAATAAATCAATATCTCCATCATCATCGTAATCGTGGGATGCAATAGCCGCTATATTTGCATTGGTCCGGGCAAGGATCTTATAATCTTCAAAATTGCCATTCCCCTTATTTATGTAAAGCCTAACCCCTGTTCTTGCACTTTTAAAATTACCTCCTGAACCTACAATGAGATCAAGGTCTTTATCATTGTCAACGTCTAAGAGAAGTGCACAGGTATCTTCAAAAAACACTTCAGTGGTAAAATCGGCTGGTGTTAATTGACCACTACTTTTTTGAAAATATAATTGACCCTTTTGATTGTAAGCCCCTCCGATAAAAACATCGTCGTTACCATCATTATCAACATCACCAATAGCAACAGCAGGACCTTCTCTTGATTGCATCTTCGGTATTAACCCTTCGTAATCAAAATCAATATAAGCATCTTCTTTATGAGGAAATATCTTATTATTAATTTCAGAGAAATATTGCTTTTTTATTTCAGAATTTCGAGGATAATAAATCTCTGTCGCATCTTCAATATTTAGGGTAAGCAATTGATTGACATCAGTTAATCCAATTTTTTGAACCTTATGATTCGGCCATATCACTCTTATAGAATCTATTTTTGTTAAAGTTCCTAAACCAAAGGTCATAACATAGTCAATGGAAGATTGAAATCCTCTTGAAGGCATCAATTCCTGACGTAATATCTCGCCATTATTATAAATTTCTACAATGCTTCCGATAGCAAAATTATTTGGCCTTTCTCCTTTTAAATCGATCTTTAAATAGTTATTCTTTGAATTATTTTTATAAACAAACAATGGCATATTTAAATTATTAACGATAAGGTCTAAATCGCCATCGTTATCCAGATCTCCAAATGCTGCGCCGTTTGAAAAGCCCGGATGGTCAAATCCCCAATTCTTAGTGTTATCACTAAACGTTAAATCTTGGTTATTTTTAAGTGCGTAATTAGTTACCGGAGTACTGGGCATACTGTTAATTATAGAATCCTGTGAGGTTTTTACTCCTGATAATGCCATGTCCTGGTATACTTCATTAGCGAAAAAGTCCATAAAATCCTGATTGGTCAAATCATGATAAATACCATTACAGACATATATGTCTTTATAGCCATCATTATCCATATCGAATAATAAGGCGCCCCAAGACCAATCGGTTTCTGCCACACCACTATAGAAGGCAATTTCAGAGAATGTATCATCTCCATTATTTAGCTGTAAGGTATTTTGCATATATTGATTATAAAAATCCTTGCTTTGCTTTAATTTAAAGACATCATAACGTTCAAAATTGCTGGTATTTTTTAGACGTTCATCCCCCTCCGGCAGCATATCTGTTACAAATATCTCCGGCTTTCCATCATTATTGATATCTGCCATGTCCGCACCCATAGATGAAAGGCTTAGATGAGACATCCTGTTCTTTATATCTTCTTTAAAGGTACCATCTCCGTTATTGATATATAAATAGTCTCGTTCATAAAAATCATTGGAAACATAGATGTCGGGCAAAAGGTCATTATTAACAT
>CBDUPN010000161.1:0-3758 GCA_965369125.1 uncultured Aureibaculum sp.
ATTCGACACTAAAAGTTCTTCCAGCGTTATTTTTTTAAAATAGTTAATGATAATTTTGTATCAATATTAGATCTACATGGAGCGCTATCACATTAAGAAACAAAATTCTTTTTATTGTATTGGATTAAGCTATGAAAAAGCGAACGCTGAGATAAGGGGATTGTTTAATTTGGATGAAAATGCCAAGAACAATGTATTAGAACAGGCTTCAGCAGATGGTATTGAAGAAATTGTTGCCATATCAACTTGTAACAGAACCGAGATTTATGGTTTTGCCAAACATCCATTTCAACTTATTAAATTATTATGTGATAACTCAAACGGAACGGTTGAGGAGTTTCAAAAAGTTGCCTACGTTTATAAAAATAATGACGCTATAAGCCATTTGTTTAGGGTAGGTACTGGGTTGGATAGTCAGATATTGGGAGATTTTGAAATTATTAGCCAAATTAAAAAAGGTTTTAAACTATCTAAAAAATACAATCTTGTAGATACCTTTTTCGAACGTTTAGTCAATGCGGTTATTCAAGCAAGTAAGCGGATCAAGAATGAGACCGAAATTTCTTCAGGAGCTACTTCTGTTGCATTTGCCTCTGTTCAATATATTTTAAATAATGTCGAAAACATCTCTGATAAAAATATTTTATTATTCGGTACAGGGAAAATTGGCAGAAATACTTGCGATAATTTAATCAAGCATACTGAGAATAAAAATATAACCTTAATAAATAGGACCAAAGATAAGGCCGAAGAGCTCGCAGGAAAATGCAAGGTTACTGTTAAAGACTACGCATGTTTACAGGCCGAAATACGTAATACTGATGTATTGATTGTCGCCACCGGTGCGAGTCGTCCAACTATTTCTAAAGAGATCATATTTTCAGATAAGGATTTATTAATATTAGACTTGTCCATCCCAAAGAATGTATCGGACGATGTAATGCATTTGCCAAATGTAAAATTGATTCACCTCGATTATCTATCTCAATTAACAGATGAAACTATTGAGCACAGAAAGGAACAAATTCCGCAGGCTGAAAGAATAATTGAAGACATTAAGAAAGATTTTATTGCCTGGCTTGAGAATCGAAAATTCGCACCTGCCATCAAGGCATTAAAGCATAAATTAGAAGAGATCAAATTTGAAGAAATTGATTTTCAGCGTAAAAAAACACATGATTTTAATGAAAGTCAAGCTGAAATACTTTCAGATAGGATCATTCAAAAAATCACCAAACATTTTGCCAATCATTTAAAAGAAAATAACACTTCAACAGACGCAAGTATCGAACTTTTCTCAAAAGTTTTTCAGTTAGAAAATTCAATGAATGAGTAAAACGATTAAAATAGGTACTCGCGATAGTGAATTGGCACTATGGCAAGCGAAAACTGTACAAAAATCATTAGAAGATCTGGGTTATACCACCGAACTAATCAAAGTCAAGTCAACTGGTGACCTTGTGTTGGACAAACCGCTGTATGAATTAGGAATAGTTGGTGTCTTTACCAGAACTTTAGACTTGGCCATGTTGAAGGGAGAAATAGATATTGCTGTTCATTCGTTAAAAGATGTGCCAACAGTTTTGCCTAAAAAAATAATACAAGCAGCAGTACTTAAAAGAGCCAATTATAACGATATATTGGTATTTAAAGGCAATGTTGAGTTCATGTCTCAATCAGAAGCTGTTATTGCTACGGGCAGTTTGCGTAGGAGGGCACAATGGTTGCATCGCTACCCAACCCATGAGGTAGTAGATTTAAGGGGTAATGTCAATTCGCGCTTGCAAAAATTACAAGATAATGAATGGAATGGTGCCATATTTGCCGCAGCCGGACTAGAAAGGATCAAAGTATTACCTGAAAATCATATTAATCTAAATTGGATGATACCTGCTCCGGCCCAAGGAGCTATTATGATCACTGCTTTAGAAGAAGATGAATATGTTAGAGAGGCCTGTGCTCATCTAAACCATGAAGAAACAGAAATATGTACAACCATCGAGCGCGATTTTTTAAATTTACTCGAAGGCGGTTGTACAGCGCCCATCGGGGCGTTGGCTCAAATAAAAGAAGAATCGGTGCACTTTAAAGGCGTACTTTTCAGTAAGGACGGAAAGAAAAAAATTGAAGTCGATAAAATTACCAAATTAGGAGAAGAACATACCATTGCTAAATATTGTTCGGGAACGATCATTGAAAAAGGAGGTAAGCAATTGATGGCCGAAGATGAAGGGCTGGAAAAAAGAGTGACCGTTTTTTCAACTAAAAATTTATCGAAAGCTCAAATAAAATTGTTCAATAATGATATTGCTGTGGAAAACAGCGATTTTCTTAAAATTCGTTTTAATCGTATTTTACCAAAAGAGATCAAAAGTGAAATAGAACATGTCATCATCACTAGTAAAAATGCGGTTGAATCTTTGTTAAATAGTTTTACATCAGGCGAATTAAAATTTAAGAATATCTACTGCGTTGGTAGAAGAACAAAAAAATTGATCGAAAGCAACATCGGAAAAGTCAAGCACTCAGAAAAGAATGCTAAAAAATTAGCAAATTATTTGATCGATAATTTAAGTGATTGTGAAGTGACATTTTTTTGTGGCGATCAAAGGTTAGATGAAATGCCCGTGATGTTAGCTGAGAATAATATTAAGGTTCATGAGGTAGAAGCTTATAAAACCATGCTGAGTCCTGTTAAAGTAGATGAAAAGATCGAAGGCATATTATTTTATAGTCCCTCTACAGTAAAGAGCTTTTTATTAGAAAATAAGGCCGATGGAATTGCTTTTTGTATTGGAGATACTACAGCCGCCGAAGCTAAAAAACATTTTTCCAACGTACAGATAGCTAAAGTTCCCTCGGTCGAAAGTGTTATAGAATTAGTTAATTTGCATTATGTTAAGAACTAGAAGACTTCGCAAAACAGAAAATATCCGCCGACTCGTAAGGGAAACCAAACTGTCGGTTGATGATTTAATTTACCCATTATTTATTGAAGAAGGAAAGGGTATAGACACCGAGATCGTTTCGATGCCAGGTATTAAACGTTTTTCCTTAGATAAATTATCAAAAGAATTGGATGAGGTTGTCGACCTTAGAATTCCGGCGGTATTATTATTTGGGATACCCACAAATAAGGATGATGCAGGTACCGAAACATGGAATGATAAGGGAATTATGCAGGAAGCGGTGCGGTATATCAAAAAAAATTACCCCGAACTATATGTCATTACAGATGTTTGTTTTTGTGAATATACTTCACATGGACATTGTGGAATAATTCATGAGAACGATGTTGATAATGATGCC
Organism: uncultured Aureibaculum sp.; assembly: GCA_965369125.1. Classification (GTDB taxonomy): domain Bacteria; phylum Bacteroidota; class Bacteroidia; order Flavobacteriales; family Flavobacteriaceae; genus Aureibaculum. Next base: position 3,310 of record CBDUPN010000161.1, read on the forward strand.
ACCTTACCAAATATAGCCAAACAAGTTATTTCTCATGCCAGGGCTGGCGTCGATATGGTAGCACCTTCGGGAATGATGGATGGAACCATAGCTACGATCCGCAAGGCCTTAGATAATGAAGGTTACTATAATTTGCCAATTATGGGATATTCCGTTAAATATGCCTCAGCGTTTTACGGTCCTTTTAGGGATGCTGCTGATTCAGCCCCGGCCTTTGGCGATAGACGAACCTATCAGATGGACCCGGCGAATAGGAGAGAAGGATTGCGTGAAGCCACTTATGATGACGCCGAAGATGCCGATATTTTGATGGTTAAGCCGGCATTATCTTATTTGGATATCATTCGGGAGTTGAAGGATAATTTTGATAAACCAATAGCATGTTATAATGTGAGTGGGGAATATGCAATGATCAAAGCAGCCGCAGAAAAAGGATGGATCGATGGGGA
>CBDUPN010000162.1:0-3748 GCA_965369125.1 uncultured Aureibaculum sp.
CCAGAAATATCAGAAGCTGATCCGCCTAAAGCAGAACTAGCGGAGGATGAGGTAGCTGCAACCAATCTAAAAGATGAGGCTACAGAAGGTACAACATCCGTTAACGGGACATAAAAATCAAAGAAAATAGCTCCTGGACCACAATCTGGATCATTATCTAAGGCATTCACCCTTTGATAATTTGATGATAATGGATAGGAATTAATTGAAGACCCTGAAGTTGTTCCATCAACATTAAATACATTAACACCAGCACCACCACCTTGAATACCGAGAACTACTTCAATTTCAAATCCTGGGTTACCAGCAATTGCGTTCGGATCGGCAGTAGCTCCTGCAAAACCAAAAAGATTATCGGTATCCACCAAAAAACTATATCCGAAAGCTCCGGAAGGATTTTGGGCAATTCTCATTCTGAATAACATCAATTCATCGCCATTATCGGGTATTCCATCCGGATCTGATATATAATAATATGAACCATTAGACGAGTTCGCTGTATTTTCTACTATTTCAGTTGAACCACAATTAGCCCCTGTCTGAAGATCTCCATCAGGTTCCGTTCCGAAATTTGGTAATTCTATATAAGTAATCTCAAATTCTGATTCTTCAAGTGTTGGCGCACCCGTAAATAATCCACCTGTCGTAGTTATAAAGCCATCCCCGTTTGGATCCATTGGATTCGTCGCTGGTGTTGCAGCAGTGAAAATATCGCCTTGAGCAAAAATATTTTGACTTGTAAAAACAAATAGTAAAACGAAAAACAACATTGAAGTAAGATGTTTTCCATTTAAGTTATTTCTCGAAGATTTTATACCAAAGTAATCTTTTCTCATAATGTATTTACTTAATATATTGTATGATAGTAATTCCATAATATAAAATCTATTATAGAATTACTTAATTATTTCCCCTTATTTAGCGATAATCACTGCTATGCAGCAATACCAACAAATATATAAAAAAATGTTAAAATTTAGCTTTGAATAAAACTAATCAAACCAGCAATTTATTCTTAAAATAACCCAAATAACACCCTTTTTATTTAAACCTAACGTAAAAAAGGTCAAATTCGCATCTGAGAACTATAAAAATTAGCATTAAAAGTTATCATTACATTTTAACAATTTTAAATTCTGTTCTTCTATTCGCCTGATGTTCTTCAGGTGTACACTTCACAAAGCTGCTACATTTATTGGTCAATTGCATTTCACCATAGCCCTTACTTACAATTCTTTTTTCTTCTATACCTCTTGTAATCATATATTCTTTCACAGCTTTCGCTCTGTTTTCTGATAAAACCTGATTATAGGCCTCTGTATTATTGGAATCAGTATGTGAGCCGGCTTCGATTACCATCGTTGGATGCTCTTGTAAGATCTTAATTACCCGATTAAGTTCGTACGCTGCATCTTTGCGGATATCAAATTTATCATTATCGAAATAAATCGGATTTGTATTGATAAACTTAACTTCACCTTGTTTTTCAACAATCTCTTCATCAGGATAATAATTACCATAAACGATCATAAATTCTATTCTGCGATTAGCCTGCTGTTCTTCATCAGAACATCTAACAAAACTCTTACAATGATTTACCAATCGTGATTCTCCATAACCCTTAGCTGTTAATCTATTTGGATGAACACCTTTTGAGATCATGTATTTAAGCACATTTTTCGCGCGCTTATCAGAAAACATCTGGTTATAAGCCACCCTGTTTTTAGCATCTGTATGCACACCCGCTTCTACAATAATAGCAGGATGCTCTTTCATTATTTGAACAACTTTGTCTAATTCCATAAGCTCTTTATCCGACAGGCTCCAGGTATCAAAATCATAATAAATCGGCGCTATTTTTATAAATCTACTTGAAGGTTTTAATGTTTCTTGATCTTCAGTATTTTTAACAACCCCATCAAAATTCGAATCTTTTGTTTCAGGGGATTCAATAATAGGCTCAGCCTCTTCAACAATTGGCTCAACAACTTCCTTAACTTTCTGATCTTCAATTTCAGTTTCTATTGGTGTTGAAACCTCCGCTACTATTTCGTTTTCTGGTGCTGACACCTGAACAAAACGATCATCATCATTTACGATCACAAACTCCGTTCTCCTATTCAATTGATGTTCTTCCCGACTACAGGTCACAAAACTTGAACAATTATTCACCAATTGCATTTCTCCATAACCCTTTGCAGTTAATCTATTGCGGTCTATACCTGCAGCTACAATATAATCGACAGTAGATTTGGCCCTCTTCTCTGAAAGCACCTGATTATAAGCTTCGGTTGCCCTTGAATCGGTATGTGATCCGGCTTCTATAACCATGGATGGATGTTCTTTCATCACAGCAATAACCTTATCTAATTCCTTCGCTGCATCAGGACGAATATCCCATTTGTCAAAATCAAAATAAATAGTATTGATATTGATCATAATCTTTTCGTTTACTATGATCAATTCAGGTGGTAGATCAAGATAAATCTCCAAAGGGTCGGCATCGATATCGTTCACAGTTTTAACAGGTAATTCCTCCCTTAAATACCCTTGTTGGGAACCAACAATTGTATATTTTGTATCACAAGGTAATTCAAAATTAAAAGTAGCATCCTTGTCGTTCGAAGTGACTGATTTTAATTCATTTCCTTGTTCGTCTAACAGTACAACAGTGCTGCCTGGTAATAATTCTTCGGTATCTTTATCTCTTACAATTCCCGAAATCACTTGATTACACTCAATATAAAGTGGTGGTGACGCCACAAACCCATAAATATCGTCATCTCCTTTTCCTCCCTTTCTGTTCGATGAAAAATAACCTTTATGATTAGAATCGTCTATAATATAAGCGAAATCATCTTTCTTGCTATTGACCGGATCTTCTAAGTTGATTGGTTCTGAAACCGTATTGTCAAATATTTTACTGGCATAAACATCTAACTCTCCATAACCCGGATGCCCATTGGATGAAAAATATAAGATGTTATTATCACTTATAAATGGGAACATTTCCCGCTCTTCGGTGTTGATCCTGTTTCCTAAATTTTTTGGCCTGCTGTATGTTCCATCAGTATTTATATCTACTACGTAAATATCTGTTTTACCAATTGACCCCGGCCTGTCAGAAATAAAGTATAATTTTTTATCATCTATGCTTAATGTAGGATGGCCCGTAGAATATTCGTCATTATTAAATGGAAGTTTCACAACATTTGTCCAAGCTCCGTTAGAACCAACATCAGCTTTATACAATTGTATATTTACGGTACCTGTTGAGTCTTTTTTCGCTTTGTTCTTAGATGTGTAATTATTAGCATCAAAATAAACGGTTTTCAAATCTTTTGTAAACGCAACAATTCCCTCATGAAATTTATTATTTACATCTCCTAAAACCCTTTGTTTACCTGCTATTTCACCGTCTTCGGTTATGGTTCCAATATATAAATCAAGAAATGCTTGTTTATTTTCATTCCAAACTGTTCTTGTGATTACGGCATTGTCCTTAGGCGCTGCAAAAACAACTTTATCCTTACCGAAAAACGTTGTTCCAAATTCAGAATCTTTGGTATTGATACTTACACCTTTTACAGTATATTCTCCCGGTGTTGTTTGTGAAAATATCACAGACGAAATGAAGAATAAAATTAGAGTTATATAATTTTTCATTTTGTTTATTTTATGTCTAAAATTCTTCTAAACTATATAGTTTAGAAGAATCTTGGTGATTTCAAATTCTTCTTCGAAAAAT
>CBDUPN010000163.1:0-3633 GCA_965369125.1 uncultured Aureibaculum sp.
CCAGTTTGTTTGAGTAAGCCCTTTCATAACCAATAAACTGCCATTTTCTAAAATGATTGAAACCGTTTCTTTTGTCATTTTATGTTTAAATGAAAATTTACGTGCTGCGCCAAAGCTTAATGAAGCAATAGCGCCATTCTTTTTCAAATCTTTTTCGGCATCACTGTGCCAGGCCATGCCTTCTTCACCGGTATGATATAAATTCAATAGGCAAGAATTAAAAGTTTCTCCGGTTTTTTGTTCAACAAGTTCTTTTAATTCTATTAAATCATCCGTAAAGGGGAGTGCCAATTTTGTATGGTTAGAATAGGTATATTCAAATGGCTTTTCACCATACCAGGCAACTTTTCGTTTTGTTTCAATGCGTTTGCCAAATATAACTGCCACATCATTTTTCCAGGATATGTTATTTAGTAAGCTATGGTAATATTTTTCTGCCTGAGAGTAGGGTATAACTATTCCATAATAATTAACGGTGCCATCCTTAGGTAGAAAATTTTTTGTCTCGTCAATAAAATTGGAAAAAAGGTCCATTGGTTAAATTCTAAAAATAAGCAATATTAAGATATGTTTTTTTGCCGAATATTTGGTGGTTTTAATATTAATCGTATATTTGCGATTAACTATGAACAAAACATTACATCAAATCGATTATTCTTCGGATACCGAAGCGTTGGCAAGATATGCAAAAGCTCTCGGGCATCCAATACGCTTAATTATTCTTAAATATTTAAGCAATCAAAGTTGTTGTTATACGGGCGATCTTGTAGAAGTACTTCCTTTGGCTCAATCTACCATATCACAACATTTGAAGGAGTTAAAAGAAGCCGGATTGATAACTGGGGAAGTGAACCCTCCAAAAATAAGATATTGTATTGATCAGGATCAATGGGAAATTGCAAAAAAAATGTTCTCAACATTATTTGATCAAGATTTTGCTAGAATTTCATGTTGTTGATATATATTGACTGAAATAAGGAACGAAATTATTTTGGAATTGGTAATTCGAAATATGGAAATTAAAGATTGGGAAAATGTTTCTCGTATTTACCGATTAGGTATAGATACTGGTATTGCCACGTTTGAAAAAGAAATTCCCTCATGGAATACATGGGATACAGCGCATCTCAAATCTTGCAGGTTAATTGCAGAAAATGATCATAAAATAGTCGGATGGGCTGCGCTATCACCGGTTTCGGGTAGATGTGTTTATGGGGGCGTTGCAGAAGTTAGTGTTTATGTTGATATTAGTTATAATAATAAAGGAATTGGCACCAGGTTGTTACAAGAATTAATAAAGGAGAGTGAGAAGAATGGTATTTGGACGCTTCAATCCGGAATTTTTCCCGAAAACAAAGCGAGCATTCAACTGCACAAGAAGTTAGGTTTTAGAGAAATTGGTTTTAGGGAGAAGATTGGTAAAAAAGATGGTGTATGGTATGATAACGTGATCTTGGAAAAAAGAAGTAAAACGATAGGAATAGATTAAATTTTAATAAAAATGAAAGTAAATAAATTATTGACTCTTTTAAGAGAGCATAGTGGTAAAGAATTATTATTTGAATATGCCGAAAATCAATTTGCCGGAACAAACTATCATTTAACCGAAGTCAAAAATGTAACTTTTGAAACAGTTGACTGTGGCGGTAAGGTAAATGATTGGAAAGAGACTCATATTCAGCTGTGGGAAAGCCCCACCGAAATTGGAAAAAAAGATTATATCACAACCGATAAAGCTGTTGCAATTTTAGATCGCGTGAATGGAATACGGCCTTTATGGAACGAAACCGAGGTAAAAATTGAATTCGGAAATAAAGATTTTCATACTGCTGTCTTATCTATCGACTCTGTAAATTCTGATACCAGAAGTGTTACCATAAGACTATTCACTAATGAAACGGGTTGCAAAGCACTTGAAGCATGTGGAGTATTGGTTAGTGACGAACAAGAGTCTAACTTAGAAGAAGAAGCTTGTTGTTCTCCTCAATCGGGATGTTGTTGATATTAAAAAAAGTAAATAAAAAAAAATGATCATTAAAACAAACCTATTTTCAGGAATACAACAGACAATAAAGAGCTTTGATGAAAGTAGCCTTTCAAAAGAGCGTAAATCGATAGTCCAACCATTAATTGATTATATACAAGATAAAGTCAATCGAAAAGAAACGATCAGGCTAAACTTTATTTGTACACATAATTCCAGAAGAAGCCATTTATCCCAAGTTTGGGCTCAAACAATGGCTTCTTATTTTAATATTAAGAATGTTTACTGTTATTCTGGTGGCACTGAAGCCACGGCACTTTTTCCTAAAGTAGCAGAAACGCTGCAAAATGTGGGATTTAAAGTTATGAAAATTTCTGAAGGGAAAAATCCCGTGTATACTATTAAATATTCAGATAATGTGAATCCAGTCATAGGGTTTTCTAAAACTTTTGATAGTGATTTTAATCCAAAATCATCTTATGCCGCCATCATGACCTGTTCGCACGCTGAAGAGAATTGCCCATTTATTGCGGGAGCTGAAAAGCGTATTCCGATCACATACGACGATCCTAAGGCGTTTGATAACACTTCCCAACAAGCAGAAAAATATATGGAAAGAAGTATGCAAATTGCCAATGAAATGTTTTATGTTTTTTCAAAAATTAGAATCAAATAATGACTACTAAAAAAAAATTAAGTTTTCTCGATAGTTATTTAACACTATGGATCTTCTTAGCGATGCTTTTAGGTATTGGTATCGGTTATTTTATCCCATCTTTTCCCAAGCTAATTGATTCATATAGTAGCGGAACGACCAACATACCCATTGCCATCGGGCTGATATTAATGATGTATCCGCCATTAGCTAAAGTGAATTACAGCTTGTTACCCAAAGTGTTTAAAAATGTGAAAATTTTATCGATCTCGCTTGTTTTGAATTGGATCATTGGTCCGGTTTTAATGTTTGTTTTAGCAGTATTATTTCTTCACGATTATCCTGAATATATGGTCGGACTTATTTTAATTGGTTTGGCACGTTGTATAGCCATGGTCCTGGTATGGAATGACCTTGCAGAAGGGAGCAGTGAGTACGGAGCAGGTTTAGTAGCACTTAATAGTATTTTTCAGGTTTTTGCCTACAGTTTTTATGCCTGGTTATTTATTACCAAACTACCACCACTTTTCGGATTTGAAGGTGCTATTGTAGATATTTCAATTGTTACAATTGCCGAAAGTGTTGCTATATATTTAGGGATCCCGTTTTTGTTAGGGATGTTAAGCCGATTGATATTAGTAAAAATCAAGGGCGAAGATTGGTACACAAAAAAGTTCATTCCAACCATTTCACCTGTAACGCTAATTGCATTGTTGTTTACTATTGTTGTAATGTTCTCGTTAAAGGGCGAATTAATTGTAGAGATACCGATGGATGTTCTTATTATAGCAATTCCCCTGTTAATATATTTTACTATAATGTTCCTCATAGGATTTTTTATAAGCAAAGCCATGGGAGCCGAATATGATAAAAACGCATCTATATCCTTTACAGCGGCAGGAAATAATTTTGAACTAGCCATAGCTGTGGCTATTGCAGTTTTTGGTTTGAATTCTGGCCAAGCTTTTGCAGGGGTTATTGGGCCACTGGTTGA
>CBDUPN010000164.1:0-3630 GCA_965369125.1 uncultured Aureibaculum sp.
GGGGCAGAAATGTACAATAGTATTTTAACCATAGCGCCAAGTCCGGTTGACCGGAATACTATTTGGGTGGGTACCGATGACGGACAAGTACAATTGACCACCGATGGCGGTAGATCATGGCAAAATCTAACAGCACAAGTGAAAGGCTTACCACATGAAGCCTGGATCGTTCAAATAAAGGCATCTAAATATCATGCCGGTACGGCATGGATGGTGGTTAATAATTACCGTAAGGGAGATTATAATCCATACCTTTTTAAAACAGATAATTACGGCCAAACCTGGAACATCATGGCCGATGAAAGAAAGGTGAAAGGATATGCTCTTTCTGTTATTCAAGATCCAGTTGAGCGAAACCTGGTATTTCTGGGTACAGAAAACGGCCTATGGATAAGTATCGACGAAGGGAAAACATGGGTACAATTCAATCAAGGATTTCCTTCCGTTTCAACGATGGATCTAGCCATCCAGGAACCTGAATCTGCCTTGATCGTAGGCACCTTTGGCAGGGCCATTTGGATATTAGACGACCTGTTAAGCTTGCGGGAAATAGCCGCCCATAGAATAAAAAGCGATATCACAGCTTTGCCAGTAAATGATGCTGTACAGGTTAAAGGCTTGTTTATTAATCCGCCCGGTAATATCTGGACCGGATTTCATACCACCTTCGAAGGTGAAAACCGGGTATTCCAAAAAACAGAAATTCCATTCTTTTTAAGTCAACAACCCGATACCACGAAGGTTGTAACAGCCAAAATCTATAATGCTAATAATGAATTGATCAATACGGTCAAGACCAAAAAATTAGATAAAGGCCTAAACTATTTCATTTGGAAATTAGATGAACAGGCGTCTGTGCTTCCGGGAGCCTGGATCCATGATGATTTTAGGGGAATCCCGGTGCTGCCGGGAACCTATAAAGTGGTGTTGCATTATGAAAATGCGAAAGACAGTACCTATATCAAAATTTTGAGTGACCCCAGATTTGATCTAGATAATGAGGTTGATGTTAAGCTTTACGATTATAAGAAAGATGTAGATAAACAGGTTGCCCTATTATCTAAATTACTTGTTGAAATAGATAAGAAAAAAGTGAGGCTACAAAAATTAGAAAGTGAATTAGATAAAGCCAATAACAAGAAATACGATCGATTAAAGAAAGGCTTAAAAAAGATCATGACCGAACTCGATGCAGCACGTGCCAAAGGGCAAACGCCCAGACCAAACAGGCAGGTAGGCGCATGGCAATCATTCAATATTTCACCATATTCTAAAGTAAATGATGCTTTAAAAGTAGCAGCTGCCAGAACTACGATTCCTTCAAGTCAGGATAGGCAATTGGTAAAAGATGCCTCAACCCTGATAGGTGAATTTGCAATAGATGTTGAAAAATTTAATAAGAGTAAATGGTTACCATTCGAAAAGATGGTCAATAATACATATAACAATTGGTTTAAGGATCAGGAATAACAGCTTGATAATCAATTACATGTTTTACATTTAAGAGAGAACCGCTTCGGCTTCTATCTCTACCAGATAACCCTTACCTACGAGCTTGGCTTCTACCAGAGTGTTCGCAGGATTGATACCTTTAAACCGATCTCCATGGGCGCGGGCTACCGCTTCCCAGTCATTTATATCGTTTACAAAAATGCGTGTGCGTACTACATCGGTAAGATTACCACCGAGTGATTCTATGGCAGCTTCGATCTTGTCGATCACAAAATGGGCCTGAGCTGCTGCATCGCTACCGCCAATCATGTCAGCGCCATGGGTAGCCGTAGTTCCCGAAACATGAATGCGGTTGCCATCTTTTACAGCTCGGCAATAACCGGCAAAATCTTCCCATACCGTACCACTAAAAACCTGTTCTCTATTTTTTCGGGAAGCTATTGGCTCAAATGTTTTTGGAATGGTCTTGATATGGTGGCTCAAGTCCCCCGAGGCCGTTAAGAATGGTGGTTTGCGATATTCGTCTCCACAATCACCGGGTATATAATTTAATAAACTTTGAGCTTCCCCAATGGCTTCGAGGTCTTGAGGATCTAGATCAATTTGCAAGATCCTTTTATTATTGTCTATATGCTCACTTTTTCCCAATCGGGCACCAATTATCACGGCAGCCACCGCTTCATTTTCCAACATATAACGGCTGGCAATATTTGCCATGGAAACCTTATGTTTGATGGCGATCTTATGAATGGTTTGCAACAGATGTTGAAACGGTTCCCAGCCTCCGGCAGCATCGATAAAACGCTTATATTTCATTTCAGACCAGGTGGTCAATTCTTCCATAATAGGTTCACTTTTACCCAGCCATTTATCGGTTAGAAACCCTCCTGCCAAGGTGCCATATGCCAATAATTTAACATCATATTCTTTACAGAGTGCTTTCATATTACCGTTGGCACGCTGGTCGATTAAAGAATGGCTGACCTGATTGCTCACGATGGGAATACCGCTGGCAAGGGCAATGCGCAAATGGGCCGTATCGAAATTGGTAACACCTATATGTTTAATGAGACCTTCTTTTTTTAGCTCATTTATAAAGAAAAGACCATCCAGCCAACTGGGATCGGGATAATGCCAGGCATGAAATTGAAAAAGATCAATAGATGTCTGTTGCATTCTTTCCAGTGCAAGAAGTACCGACTTCCTTACATCTTCTTTAGTGATCTTACCCGGTGCAGGCACCCATTTGGTAAATAAGGAAATACGATCGGGCTGTGGATAATTGTTTTTAAAAATACCTGCTATGATCTCACTCGAACCATAATGGTCTGCCATATCGAAAGTGGTCAGACCTCCATCGGCATAAGGATTCATATGTTTTGAAGTAGTTTCAGGGTCTAAGGTTTTACCCGACCTTTCCATATCTGCAATTTGCCATAAACCCGTTACAATACGTGAAATGGATAATCCGGGAGCTAATTCTATAGTTGATCGCATGGTTTATTCTTTAGGGAGTTCTTTAAATCGGTTTGCTACCTGTATTCCTTTCGAAGCAAGTTGCCGCCACTTATAGATAAAAATAATACTTGCCAGTGACATTACAATGAGCCAAATAGGCGTAGAATGAAAATACCAGGCGGCCGCATCTGCGGTTAGGTCTTTGTAAGTATGAATAGCCAAAAAACCCGTAAGTGAAATAATACCCATCCAGCCTATCCATAATTGTATGTTCCTGTTTTTAAATACCGAAATAGACTTGGTTAATTTGGGGTTCACCTTGGCGATGGTGATCAACGTAATACACATCAATAGAAAATTGACCATCATAGAGGTCACCATAATGTCGATTCCCAAAAAGAAATCACCTGCAAAGTGAGAACCTAAGACCCCAAGGCTGGCCATGCATCCTGCTATGAACAGGGCGATATGCGGGGTATGCCTTTTTGGGTGGACTTTCGCGATCGCCGAAGGAAAAATGCCATCTTCTGCCCATGCAAACATCAACCTGGAAACCGATAGCAGCATGGCAGGCAAGTCGTTGATCAAGGCAATGGCCGCACCCGTAAGTATGGCAACACCAAGTCCGGCAGGTAATACGTAACTCAATAGACCGGGTGCCGTAATATCTTTATCCAATGCCTCGCTGGCTACAAAACTCCAGGGAACGGTATGATAAAC
>CBDUPN010000165.1:0-3616 GCA_965369125.1 uncultured Aureibaculum sp.
ATAAGCTTCGGTAACGGCCATAAATTCTTCGATTCTTATGATCCCTTCAATAGCCATATTTTGTGTGATCTCTACAGCATTGGTACTCCAAGGTGTGATCATCGCAGCCCGCGGCCCTACAAAGAAAGCATTGATGGTTGATTTGTTAATTTTGGGTTGATTACCGAATAGCCATGTTAATTTTGAAATGGATTCAGGATCTAGATCTCTTGCTGTTTGTACAGCAAACACTTTGGTGTCTGCCTTTCCGAAGAAGTGGATCATTACGGCGTAATTTGATTGAATTTTTAAAGTGCTAAAATAGGCAAATTCGCTAAAAATTATTGGGGCTTAAAACTAATTTTTAAGTAACTTCTTAACAATGATAATTTTTTATTAACGGCTAAAAATAACGCGAAAGAATCCCTTTAACTCTGCCATAATAGGAATTGCCAAACATATTCAAGTGGACCAGTAAATAATATAATTGGTACAGGTCTATGCTGGCACTAGAATTTTCGCCAACCGGATAATAATCTTGATAGGCTTCGTAAAAAGATTTATCAAATCCTCCAAATAACTTACTCATGGCAATATCTACCTCATTATGGCCAAAGTAAATGGCCGGATCTATTAAATAAGGAGTGCCATCAGTGCTTATGATATAGTTCCCACTCCAGAGATCTCCATGCAATAATGAAGGTGTTACATTATTAGAAATGTCTTTTAGTACTTTAAGAAGATTTGTTATTTCGGGAATTTCATTTTTTGAAAGTAGGCCCTTTGATTTTGCCAATATTAATTGCGGTAAAATACGTTCATGGCAGTAAAAATCTTCCCATTTTAGATGAAGTTTGTTCGATTGAAAAAGCCTTCCAATATAGTTATCTGAAGCAAACCCAAATGATGTTTGTGATATGTTATGCAACGCGGCTAGTTTAGTGCCTAATTTTTGAAAATCTTTTTTTTCCGGGCTTTTGGGTTCGATATATTCCAAAAGCAACAATGACTGTTTTTCGAAGGTGCCACAGTAAAAAACTTCGGGTACCGCAATTGTATTTGTTTTGTAAATGGTTTCCAAGCCTAGTTTTTCTGCCTGAAACATGGCTAAGGCTTCTTGATGGTTATTAACTTTGAGGAAATACCTGTTTTGAGAAGTTTCTAATAAAAATGCTTTGGAGATATCACCACCAGAAACAGGTCTAAAAGCCTTGATCTTTTCGCCAATAATTTCCGCTATGTGATTTAATTTTTTTTCCAATGAAATTAACTTCTAGCACAAAGTTAATAACTATTTGCCTTTAATGGCAGCAAAGCCAACCGTTGCGTTTTTATAAAATATTTTACCATAAGTAAAAGTATCCTGAATTGGAAAGTCGAGGTAGTAGGTTGCTTTTTTCCCTTTAATCGTTATTTTTTTTAAGGATTTTACACTAGGTTTTATTTTTTTCTTTTTGATACCGAGGAAGTTTGTTCTGTAAGTTTCTGCTTCAAAATTTTTATAACCAATTACATTTGATTCCATAAATGAATTATAGTTTTGATTCACCGACTTAGATTTCAAATACATTTTCTTTTCTCCTTTATAGTAAAAAACTGCTACAGGCCTTATTCTTAATTTATTGGTTTCATCAAGTAACATAAACTGGTCAAAATCCAGGGTCTCGTTATTATCATTGGTGGGTTCTATGATTATTTGAACGCTTAATGATTTTAATTGATCATTCTGAAACCTGTATGGTTGGGTCCATAAAGCAGTATTTATTTTTGGTTTACCCGCCACAAAACGAAAATCAACCGACGGTATACTATCAGAAGTCTCATCTATTACCTGAGCTGCAATGGATGTAGTGAGTGCCGCACTTATACATATTAGTGAAAGAATTATTACAGATTTCAATTTCATAACTAAGCTTTTGATGATTACTTTTTGCTTGTGAGTCTTTTTTTAGAATTTATTTTAAGAACGTAAAAACCTGATGGTAAATTGTCTATCACAATGGTATTGTTATCCGGCTATGTTGTGTTTAACAAAAAATATACATCAAAAATTACGGTTATTGAGCGAGCATTAAGGTAGTAAATGAAGAAAATAATAATAGTAATGTTCTTCCTATATTTAAACAATTCTTTCTAACAAGGCCATATAGAAACCATCATATCCTGAAACAGAAGGCAGGATCTTTTTCTCTGCAATAAATTTAAAATCCTTATGCGATTCTAAAAAATATTGAACCTGATTTTCATTTTCTGAAGGCAATATAGAACAGGTGGCATAAACCAATTTACCACCTACTTTGACCATCTTTGCATAGCTGTTTAATATTTCAGCCTGTGTCTTTTTGATCTCATCTATAAATTCCGGTTGAAGTTTCCATTTTGCATCTGGATTTCTCCTTAATACACCCAAGCCGCTACAAGGGGCATCTATCAAAACCCTATCAACATTATTATATAATTTTTTAATAACTTTTGTTGAATCAATATGTCGGGGTTCAATATTATGGGCTCCTGCTCGTTTGGCCCTTCTCTTTAATTCCTTTAATTTATTTTCATAAATATCCAGCGCAATAATTTGCCCCTTGTTTTGCATTAATGCTGCTAAATGCAATGTCTTACCACCAGCGCCGGCACAGGCATCTACAACTCGCATACCTGGTGAAACTTCTAAATATTGAGCTACCATTTGCGAAGAGGCATCCTGTACTTCAAAAAATCCTTTTTTAAAAGCTTCGGTGGTAAAAATATTTTTTCGTTCAGTTAATTGAAGGGCATCAGGATGACCTTTGATAAATTGAGTTTCAATCTCATTTTCCAATAAAACCTTTTGCAAATCCTCCTTGGTAGTTTTTAAGGTATTTGCTCTTAGTATTACCGCCGCTTGCTCATTCAAAGCACTCAATTCTTTTTCCCATTGTTTACCCAGTTCTTTTTCACCTAATTGATCAAGCCAATCTGGAATTGATTCTCTAAATACGCGCTGACTTTGTAATTCGTCGAATTTACCTTTTATACGTCTAACTGGTGTGTCTTCAAACTGTCTCCAATCGGGTAAAGCGATCCCTTTAAGTACCGCCCACACCGAGAAAATCTTCCATAAATTTTCCTGAGTAAAATGATCTTTTGTACCAGCAATTTCATTATAAAGTCGCTTCCACCGCACGCAATCGTAAACCGTCTCAGCTATAAATTTTCTATCTCTAGCTCCCCATCGAGAATCTCTTTTAAGGGTCTTTTCCACAACCTTGTCTGCATATAATCCATCATTATATATATAATTCAACGAATCGATAACAGCCAATACCAAATTTCTATGTAAGCGCATTTTTAATTATTAAGGCTGCAAAGGTAGCTAATATTACACTCAATATTAAAACTTTTCAAAAACCCCTAAACCGAATAAGGCAAAGTCGTACTTCACCGGGTCAGAAGGGTCAAGCAAACGTAGATTTGTATCGAGTTCGTATAAGGCTTTTGCATCATTTTGTGTTCGATCTAATAAACCTAATTTTCTGGCTACATTACCAGAATGTATATCTAAAGGGCAGGATAAAATGGAAGGGGAGATACTTTTCCATAAACCAAAATCAACACCGGTATTGTCATTTCTTACCATCCATCTTAAAAACATATTTAT
>CBDUPN010000166.1:0-3593 GCA_965369125.1 uncultured Aureibaculum sp.
CAAAATCCTGGATATTAATTTATCCATATATTTAAAATAAATTAAAACGTCCTTTCCCAGAAAGGACGTTTTTTTATGTTTTATTCTTAGATTTACATTTTAATTACTTCCCATGATATCATTGATATTAAGATCTTTCTTAATGAGTTTCTTTTTGGTTGTCACAATATCGTGTAATCAAAAAAATACCTTATTCAAAAAACATGAAGCCAATGCTACCGGGGTTAAATTTAAGAATGAACTTATCAATTCTCCTGAATTTAATATACTAACTTATCTTTATTATTATAACGGGGCAGGAGTTGCTTCGGGTGATTTCAATAACGATGGCTTAGATGACCTTTATTTTGTCGCAAATCAAAATCCAAATAAACTATATTTTAATCAAGGTAACTTTAAATTTGAAGACGTAACGAATGGTGATTTGATTGATGATGATGGCTGGACCACCGGTGTATCTACAGTCGATATTAATAATGATGGATTATTGGATATCTATTTATGTAAAATTGGTGATTACAGAGGAATTAAAGGTAAAAATAAGCTTTTAGTAAATTATGGCACCTCCGAAAATGGAAAACCAATATTTAGGGATGAAGCAATGAAATACGGATTGGATGTAGTTTCTTTTGCAACCCAATCGGTCTTTTTTGATTATGATATAGATGGAGATCTAGACATGTTTCTATTGAATCATTCTGTACATCCTAATCGAACTTACGGCAAAGGAAGTTTAAGGACGCAATCTGATATGTTATCAGGAGACAGGATGTTTAGAAATGATAATGGGGTTTTTATAGATGTATCCATTGAAAGCAAGATCTATCAAGGTAAAATTGGTTATGGCTTAGGAGTTACAGCCAGCGATATTAATAACGATGGTTATCCCGATCTTTATGTGAGTAATGATTTTTTTGAAAACGACTATTTATATATAAATAATCAAAATGGTACTTTTGAGGAAGTGATCTCTGCCAATGAAAAACGCTTAGGGCATACTTCCCATTTTTCTATGGGAAATGATATTGCCGACTTTAATAACGATGGGCTAACCGATATCATGTCACTTGATATGTTACCAGAAAATATCGAAACTTATAAATCTTCAGGAACTGAATATGCTTATCAAAGCTACCGGCAATATTTAATGAATGGTTATGCTCCTCAATATATGCAGAACATGTTGCAATTAAATTTGGGGAACGGAAATTTTAGTGAGATAGCCTTTTCAGCTGGAATTGCCGCCACAGAATGGAGCTGGTCATCACTGTTCGCCGATTATGATAATGATGGCCTTAAAGATGTATATATCACGAATGGAATTGTTGGCGCCACCAATGATATGGATTTTATCAGCTTTATTGCCAACGAGAATATTCAGAAACGAATCAATAAGGGAATGACAAAAGAGGACTTATCTTTAATTGATGAACTCCCTCAAAAAAAAGTTGCTAATTATATATTTAAAAATAACGGGGATTTAACATTCCAAAATATTAACGAATCATGGTTAAACAGTGAACCTTCTTTCAGTAATGGTGCTGTTTATGTTGATCTTGATAACGATGGCGATTTAGATCTGGTTACAAATAATATAAATGAAGAATCCTTCATTCATGAAAACCTAACAAATACATTAGACAATCCTAATCAATTTATTAAGGTCAAATTTAAAGGAAATAAAGACAATAGGTTTGGGATTGGGACTAAAGTAAAAATTTACATAGACAGTCTTTCTATTTTACAAGAAAACTATACCACTAGAGGTTATTTATCTGCGGTATCGCCCAACTTAACCATTGGTATAGGGAGATCTTCAAAAACAGATTCTTTAATAGTAATATGGCCGAAAGGCAACTATGAAATATTGAAGAACATAGAGGTTAATTCAACGCTGGTTTTAAATGAAGGTAATTCAACGGGAAATTATTATCAGGATATCAAATTAGAAAAGAAAAGAGGGTATTTACAAAATACGAAATCAACCATTAATTATAAGCACCAGGATAATAGCTTTGTAGAATTTACACGCGATCCACTAATTCCCTACATGAATACATATCAAGGCCCTGATGTATCGGTATCAGATGTTAATAAGGATGGTTTTCAGGATGTGTTTTTGAGTGGTGCTAAGACCAAATCGTCTAAATTGTATCTTCAAAATGAAGATGGAACCTTTATAAATTCACAAGAGGATCTTTTTGAAAAGGACAAATTAAATGAAGACATTAAACACTTATTTTTTGATGCAGATAATGATGGAGACGACGATCTTGTAGTCATCTCCGGTGGTAATGAATTCACTAAAGGGAAACCTTTACAACCTAGATTATATATAAATAAGAATGGTAAATTGAGTAAAAAGGAAGATGCTTTTAATTCAATTGAAATGAATGCATCTGTTGTACTGGCCGACGACATAGATCAGGATGGTGATCAAGATCTATTTATCGGTGCTAATTCAGTACCACATCAATTTGGAAAAGTTCCAATAAATTATATATTTAAAAATGACGGGAGCGGTAATTTCTCAGCACAACAAATACATGATTTAGGCATGGTTCAAGATGCTGTATTTGTAGATCTAAACAAAGATTTAAAAAAAGACCTGATCGTTGTGGGGTATTGGATGCCCATCACTATTTTATTAAATTCCGAAAATGGGTTTGAGAAAAGTAATAACCAAAGTTTATCTGGTACAAATGGACTCTGGAATTGTATAAAAGCCGAAGATTTCGATAAGGATGGCGATATAGATATTTTTGCGGGCAATTGGGGTCTTAATACCCGTTTAAGATCTTCTAAAGAAAAACCAATAACCTTGTATTTAAATGATTTTGATAACAATTATAGTATCGATCCAGTAATTACTTATTATCATCAGGGTAAGGAAATTCCTTTTTCTACCAAGGAAGAATTAACGAAACAAATGCCTTTTTTAAACAAAAAATATTTGTCTTATTCTGCCTTTGCTAAGGCCGATTTTAGAGATATTTTTTCTCAACAAAAGTTAAAGTCTGCTGAGAAAAAATTTATCTACAATTTAGCAACAACCTATTTAGAAAATTTGGGAAACAATAGCTTTGCTTTAAGAGAAATCCCTAATTTAGTACAAAGTTCTTCAGTACATAAATTGTACATCGAAGACTTTGACAAGAATGGGTTTCCGGATATATTACTAGGAGGTAATCGTTATGATATTAATACACAATTAAGCCGCCTAGACGCATCACATGGTCAATTATTATTAAATTTCAATGGCCATTTTATTTTAGACCATTCAAATTCCTTTAGTATAGACGGACCTGTACGAGCAATAGAAAAAATTAAAATAAAGAATGAAGATTATTATATTATTGGTATTAATAATGATAGCCTTCAATTCCTTAAAAAATCAAACAAATAATGCAAAAATCGATTATCGTCTTAATTATTTTACTGATTTATTCCTGTAAAAATGATACAAATGTTCACGAGACAGAACAAGAAACGTTATTTACTAAACTTGATGAAAAAGAAACGGGTATTGATTTTATAAATAAAGTTGAGAATGAAGAAGATTTCAATATTTTTAAATATAGAAACTTTTATAA
>CBDUPN010000167.1:0-3558 GCA_965369125.1 uncultured Aureibaculum sp.
TTTAAAAATTAGCTTTTCGTTTCTCTAAGAATGCGGTAGTACCTTCTTCGAAATCTTCGGTTCCAAAACATTTACCAAATTCTTCTATTTCAATTTTAAACCCATTAACCCCATCCTTAAAGTTGGCATTAACCGCTTTAATAGCTGCCGATATTGCTGATGGTGAATTTCGGGTAATTTTACCTGCAATTTTCTCTGCTAATGGCAGTAATTCATCCTGAGTTACCACATAATTTACAAGTCCGAAATGCAAGGCCTCTTCGGCAGTAATCATACCGGCAGTCATGATCATTTCCATGGCTTTACCTTTACCTACCAGTTGGGGTAATCGCTGCGTACCGCCATAACCTGGAATTACGCCTAAACTTACTTCTGGCAATCCCATTTTGGCATTATCGCTGGCAATTCTAAAATGACAGGCCATGGCCAATTCCAACCCTCCACCAAGTGCAAATCCGTTAACCGCTGCGATTACAGGCGTACTTAAATTTTCAATAAAGTCAAATAATATTTCCTGGCCTTTCTTTGCTAATTTTGCCCCTTCTTTTACATTAAAATCTGCAAATTCTGAAATATCAGCCCCGGCTACAAAAGCCTTTTCACCACTTCCTGTTAAAATAATTACACGAACATCTTCATCGTCTTCTGCTTTATCAAATGCCTCATGTAATTCTTTAATTGTTGCACGGTTTAATGCATTCAGTTTTGAAGGCCTGTTAATTGTGATTAGAATAATATCTTCATCTTTCTTTACCGATATGTTATCGTATTTCATGGTATTTATTTTTTGGGTAAGGTTACTGTAAAGACAGTGCCTTTATTAGATTCTGATGTAAATGTGATGCTGCCATTATATGCTTCAACAATATTTTTTACCATTGGCAAACCAAGGCCCATACCGCTTGATTTAGTAGTAAATTTTGGTTCAAATATTCTGTTCTTATCTTTTTCTATGATGCCCTTACCATTGTCGGCCACAGTAATCATAATATTTTGCCCATCGTCTATCACCTTGACCTCTATTTTTGGGTTTTCTATTGTTTCAAGGGACTGATTTGCATTTTTAACCAAATTAGTTACAATTCTTATAAGATGGGTCTTGTCTAACTTAGCCACTATTTCTTCTTCATCATGAAAATAAGAAATGTAATCTTCGTTAAAAATATCTAAAGCTAATTTTACAACCTCAATAACATTTAATTCTTCCCTCTTTTGCTTAGGCATTTCGGCAAAACTCGAAAATGCTGATGCTATGGAACTCATCGTATCGATCTGCTGGATGAGGGATTTGCTGAACTCACTGATCTTATTTTTAATATTCGGATCTTTAGGATCGAAACGTTGCTCAAAACTTTGAACGGTTAACCTCATGGGCGTTAAAGGGTTCTTTATTTCATGAGCTACCTGTTTAGCCATTTCGCGCCAAGCCTGTTCTCGTTCACCTTTGGCCAATTTTACAGCACTTTCTCCCAGTTGTTCAACCATGTCGTTATAGGCATTCACCAGATTATAGATCTCAAAACTAGCATCCTCTAAAATGATCTTCTCATTCCGTTTATCCAAGGCCGTTTGATTCATTTTTTCACTAACCGTTTTTATCGATCTGGTAATATATCTAGATACAAAATAGGCTATCGCTATTGCCAATAGAAGCATGAGCACATACACAAAAGCCAATCTCATTAAAAATTCCTTCAATTCCTCTTCCTGAAAGGTATTATCTTGTAAATATGGCAAATGAAGTATGCCTATGGGTTTAAATTTGTTATCGTTAATATAAGTATACGAAGACTGAAATTTTATACCACTGGCTGTTTTTTCTTCCAGAACAACCCTATGATCTTCACTTTCTGCAATCTGGTTTAATATTTTTTCGGGAATGTCGTAATTCGTTGTATCCGTGGTAAAACTTGAAGAAGAACTGACTTGTAATTTACCCTTTAGATCGTAAATATTAATATCAAGCTGATTGATGTCTGAAATATCATATATCTTATCCTTAAAAATAAGCCCTAAATTTTTCTCTTCAACAGAATAGGTAGTTCTCCTTTGCAATTCAATATCAATACTCGCTTTAATGGCATTCTCTTTTCTTTCTAATCGGCCTCTGTGGTAATCGTTTGCTTGCTCATTATATTGAAAAATGGTAATTAAAGCAATCAAAATAGATGCAACAACCACCAATAAGATCATGGCCAAAAAGATACGGGTACGTAATGAAAATCTTTTAAGTTTCATATTCGGTAAAGATAGCAAATATCATTCCTAAAATTGAATGTCTTCGATGGTAATAACCCTTAAATAACCGACTCGATAAAATCATCAATCTTGCCAATTCCTTTTTGAGAAATAAATTTAATAAATGCCGATCCAATGATCGCTCCTTTGGCAAATTGGGTGGCTTGCTTAAAGGTATCTCTATTAGAAATTCCAAAACCTACAATTTGAGGGTTTTGGAGTTTCATTTTTGCAATCCGCTTAAAATAACTCTTTTGCGACTCTCCAAATCCTTCCTGGCTTCCGGTAACACTCGCACTGCTCACCATATAAATAAATCCCGCAGAAATAGAATCTATAAAATGGATGCGCTCATCTGATGTTTGAGGTGTTATTAAAAATACATTGATCAAATTATTCTTTTCAAAAATGCTTTTATATTTTTCGTTATAGACATCAACCGGTAAATCGGGAATGATAAGACCATCGATACCTATTTCTTTACATGTTTCACAAAATCTTTCCACACCGTATTGCAATATCGGGTTAAAATACCCCATGATAATGAGTGGTATTTTTACCGATTTTCTGATATCCTTTAATTGGTTAAAAAGAAGTTCGGTAGTCATTCCGTTTCTAAGAGCCTGTGTGGAGCTCGCCTGAATAGTTGGACCATCTGCTAAAGGATCGCTAAAAGGCAACCCTATTTCGACCATATCCACACCGCTTTTCTCTAATCTTTGCAATATTTCTATTGTATTGTGGAGTTCAGGATATCCGGCCGTAAAGTAAATTGAAATTATCTTTTTATCTTCCTTTAACTTTTGATTGATTCTATTCATTTTTAAAGTATTAAGCTCTCTGTAATTCTTAGTCCGGATTATTAACCCGGCCCAACATTTACCATAATAAGTTATAGTTTAAAATATTTGATATAAGTATCAAGATCTTTATCTCCACGTCCGGATAAATTCACAACTATAATATCATTTGGATCAAATTTCTTTTGCTCAAAGATCGCCAGTGAATGTGATGTTTCTATGGCCGGGATAATCCCTTCTAATTTGCACAATTCCAGACCCGCTCTCATCGCTTCATCATCGGTAATCGATAAAAATTCTGCCCTTTTAGTTTTGTATAAATGCGCATGCATGGGCCCAACACCCGGATAGTCCAATCCTGCAGAAATAGAATAGGGTTCTGTTATTTGTCCGTCTTTGGTTTGCATTAATAAGGTTTTACTACCATGAATAATACCCACTTTACCCAACACCGAAGTTGCTGCACTTTCACCGGAGTGCACGCCCAATCCTGCGGCTTCTACGGCAATTAATTTTACTT
>CBDUPN010000168.1:0-3542 GCA_965369125.1 uncultured Aureibaculum sp.
CAAACAAGAAAAAGCTCCAGATTAAAAAAATTCTTAATCCTCTGTTCGAGACTATTGCTTTTTGCCACTTTAATTATGGCTTTTGCGCAACCCTACCTCAGCAGCGTAAAAGATAATACTCCTGTTCACAATTATATTTATCTCGATAATTCTTATAGTATGCAGGCTAAGGGTAAGGACGGTGATCTATTAAAAAGAGCTGCCCAGGATATCCTCGAAAAAAATACCCAAACAGATCGTGTCTCAATTATTACGAATAATGAGAATTTTGAGAATTTATCGAATAAAGACTTGAAAAACAATATATTATCAATTGATTATCATCCTACAAAATTAAACCTTACTTCGGTTTTATTAAAAATTAAGAATAGTATCAAAGAAGAAAAAACTACCAATAATATTATCTTAATATCTGATTTTCAATCTAATAATATAAATGATAAGTTCGGTATAGATAGTTTGAATCAATACTATTTTACCCAATTAAAACCCTTACAGGCTAATAATGTAAGTATTGACAGTGTTTATCTGGCCACTCAAAATAATGAATCGCTAGGTCTTAAGGTTATTCTTAAAAATTATGGCGAAGAAAAAAAGGATCTATCAATTTCCTTATTTGATGACCAAATTCTTTCTGGTAAATCTACGATAACTATCGATGAAAACAGCTTCACTGAAGTAGACTTTAGCATTCCAAATAAAAATGCATTTAAAGGGACATTTATAATCGACGATGGTTATTTAACTTTTGATAATGAATTGTTTTTTATCATTAAGAATCCCGAAGTCATTAATATTACTGCGGTTGGAAAAGATGATTCCTTTTTGTCGAAAATTTATACCAACGATGAGTTTAATTTTACGAATACAACCTTAACCAATTTTGACTATAATGACTTGGAAGAACAACAATTGATTATATTAAATGAGCTTGAAACAATTCCAAATACTTTTATTAATTCTTTGAGATCCTTCGTAGATAAAGGCGGGAGTTTGGTAATTATACCTTCCATAAATTTAAAATTAGACCATTATAATAATTTGCTAAGAGAACTTAAGGTTGGTAGAATCAATGGCATGCTTAATACACCCCTGTCCATAACCAAAATTAACTTTTCACATCCGTTATTGTCGGGTGTGTTCGAGAAAGAGATCAAAAACTTTCAATATCCTACTGTTCAAAGCAAGTACGACAGTAATTTAAGCAGGTCGTCTTCCATATTAGATTTTGAAAATGGAACGAGTTTTATTTCTCAATCTAATCGTCAAAATGGAAAAATATACTGGTTTTCAGCATCGCTCAATACAGAGAATTCCAATTTTAAAAGTTCACCGCTTATTGTTCCTATATTTTATAATTTTGGGCTATTCAGTAATAAACCTGCTGAGCTTTATTATACAATAGGAAGAAATAACAATATTGAAATTGATACCAGGGTAAAAAAAGATGAAGTATTGCATTTAAAGAACGAAAAGGAAGACTATATTCCATTACAGCAAATCTTAAATAAAAAGGTGATCATAAATACTATGTCAAACCCCTCTACTAGTGGGTTTTACGACATCAAAAAAAATGACCAGAGAATTGATGTTTTAGCCTATAATTACGAGAGAACGGAAAGCGAGCTAACATATGCCGAACTTAAGCAATTTGTACCTAAAGCTTCGAATGTTCAGTTAAGTGATTCTGTAGATCAAGTTTTTACCGCCATCTCCGATAAAAATAAAGTTACCGAATTATGGCAGGTTTTTCTGGCATTATCCTTACTATTTTTACTCATAGAAATTTTCTTGCTTAAATATCTAAAATCATGAGAAAAGCTATAGAAAGTGTCGAACAGATAAATTGCCTACAAAGGTCTGCTACTTTGAAAACAAAAAATAAAATTAATTTTAATTAAAAATTCATGAACCTACTTATAAAATCTGCCAGAATAATTGATCATGAAGGCCCTTTACATCATAAAAAACAGGATATTTTAATAGAAAACGGAAAATTCACTAAAATAGCCACTAACATTGCTAATCCTAAAAACTATAAAGAGATAAGGCTTAAAAATTTACATGTTTCTATGGGATGGTTCGATACCAGTGTTTCATTTGGTGAGCCAGGTTACGAGGAACGTGAAACAATTATGAACGGTTTAAAAGTGGCAGCTAAAAGTGGCGTCACAACCGTGGCTTATAATGCGAATACAAATCCGAAAATCGATAATAAATCTGCGGTTGAATTTCTAATTAATAAAGCGAAAGGAAATGCAGTAACCCTTCATCCTATTGCCAATCTAACACAAGATGCCAAAGGTATTGAATTAGCGGAACTCTATGATATGTTCACTTCGGGTGCTATTGCTTTTGGTGATTATAATAAGGCAATTAGTAATGCTAATTTGATGAAATTAGCCTTGCTATATGCCCAGAATTTTAATGGATTGGTACTTAGTTTTCCACAAAATGATTCGCTTGCCAACCATGGATATGCAAATGAAGGATTGGTAAGTACGAGTATGGGCTTAAAAGGAAACCCTGCTGTGGCTGAGGAGCTCCAAATCGTGAGAGATCTTTTTCTGTTGGAATATACCAATGGTAAATTGCATATTCCAACTATTTCCACAGAGAATTCTGTTAAATTAATTGCCGACGCAAAGAAAAAAGGACTTGACGTAACCTGCAGTGTAAGTGCGCATCATTTATTTTTAACTGACGATGAAATAGCTGGGTTTGATACGAATTTTAAAGTAACCCCTCCTTTAAGAACAAAAAATGATGTTAATGCGCTTATCAAAGGGGTTAAGAATGGTACTATTGATATGATAACTTCCGATCATAACCCTATCGACGTAGAACTCAAAAAAGTAGAATTCGAAAATGCTATGGACGGAACAATTGGTTTAGAAAGTCTTTTCGGTGCTGTAAACAAAGTGCTGGGATTAGATCAAACGATCCATAGCCTAACTATAGGTCCAAGAAAGCGATTTGGTATCAAACCACATCATATAGAATTAGGCGAAAATGCTAATCTCACTTTATTTGATCCGGATGTTGAATATGAATTTAAAGTAGAAAATATTTTGTCTACCTCCAAAAATTCTGCCTTCTTAACTAAAAAATTAAAAGGTAAGGCATATGGTATATTCTCAAACAATAAACTGATACTCGGTTAAAAAACAATATATTTACCATAATAAAAAAAATCAATCTAATAATGGAAAATCAAACAGTTACAGAAGGAAAAACCACCGCTATTATAGCGTATTTATATATACCCGGAATAATAATTGCGTTTATATTAAACAATACTAAAAAGAATTCTTTCGCTTCCTTTCATATCAGGCAGTCATTAGGCTTATTGGTTGTTTTAACAATGATGAATATCCTTGAATATTATCTAAATTTAGGTCTGATCTCATGGATCGTAGAATTATCATTAGTGGTGCTTTGGGTTATCGCTTTTATTGGTGTAATTCAAGGGGAAGAAAAGAAAGTGCCATTTTTGGGCGATCAATTTCAGGAATGGTTTAAAAATATAGGTTAAAACAAAA
>CBDUPN010000169.1:0-3512 GCA_965369125.1 uncultured Aureibaculum sp.
TCGGTATTATGGGTGACTATAACGAATGTCTGATTAAATTCTTCACGGAGCTTAAAAAATAATTCATGTAAATTCCTGGCAGCTGTAGAGTCAAGATTTCCGCTGGGTTCATCTGCTAAAATAACCTTTGGATTATTAATAAGTGCCCTAGCAACTGCTACACGTTGTTGCTCACCACCTGAAAGTTCATTCGGTTTATGATGAATTCGATCTGCCAGACCCAAAAAATCTAAAATTTTTGCTGCCTCTTGCTCTGTTTGCTTTTTTGGTTTATTGGCTATAAAAGCCGGGATACAAACATTCTCTAAAGCGTTGAATTCGGGTAATAACTGATGGAATTGAAAGATAAAACCAATATGTTCGTTCCTGAATCTAGATAAGGCCCTATCTTTTAATTGTAAAACATTTTGTTGATTTAATATGAGTTTAGCATCAGAAATGTTAGTGGGCTTATCTAAGGTACCCAATATTTGCAATAGGGTCGTTTTCCCTGCCCCAGAAGGGCCTACTATGGCAACCACTTCACCTTCCTTTATATGGAGGTCAACACCTTTTAAAACCTCAAGATCTCCGTAATACTTATGTATATTTTTAGCCGATATCATTATAAAAATTATAAGCGTGAAAATACATAATAAATTTGAACTATAGCCAAGTCCTGAGTTTGTTATAATCTAAAAAATAGATTAATTTAATAGAAAAGTTATGCCGAACAGGTTCATTAAATAAATTATCTAAGTTCTCACCAAAATTAAGATCTGAGAGATCATCTTCGTTGAATATTGTATTTCTATACAAGGCGACAAGTTGGCTGCCGGGAGCAAATTGCCAGGTATAACTGAGATCTAAATTCCAAATATTAAAATTGATATCGTGATTTTCGTTATAGCTATTTGGTATGAGTTCTCCGTTTTGAGCTAAATCGTAGAATTGTGCATCATAGATGATGGGAGACCAATAATGCCTGAAGGATAAGGAAATTCCCGATTTAACACTAAAATTATATTTTCCGGATAAGGAATTAGTTACTCTTTTGGTGTCTCTGTTACCAAAAATAATGGTTCCGTCTTCGAGCTCATCAACCCAACCTTTCTGATTGATCCCTTTGCCAATTTCTAAAGCATAGTTCATAGAAAATTTATCACTAAATCTAAATCTCGGACTAAATTCTATCTCATAATAGGTTCTTTTTTCAGTCAGCCTCGAACTGTGGAACAAGTTTAAATTATAAGAAAATTTTTTGCTATAGTCACTTGAGATAAATCCGCCAATATTAAATCTTGGTGAGTCGGTAAAATAACGGTCTTCAACACGGGGTTCATAATAATCATATTGTTTACCGATGCTCGCGTTAATATTCCCTCCAAAGGTAAATTGCTTTACGGTAGTGGCAAAAAAGTTAGCCCCAAAGCGATTTCCCCTGTAAGCCCCGTCACTTTGGCGATAATTTAGATCCAGCCATAATCGAATTTGATACTGATTAAAGGTTTCTGTAGGCTCGAAGATCCTATAGGATACTTCACCTTCAAATTCCTGATAATCATTTCTGCGCTGGAATCCCAGATCATTTATATCAAAATATTTATCGGCCATGCTGTATTCTAACTCATACTGAACTTTTCCGGCAAATTTACCCAAAGCGGTATAGAAAGAATAACCATTAGTTTTTTCTCCCAATTCATTGATGACACTCATTTTACCACTACCATCTATAAAGTGCGTATTCTTCTTATTTACAAGTGTATATAATAAACCAGTTGCATTGGCATCTCTCACATCACCTTCTCTTAATACATTTGTATTTATTAAAGAAACCGATGAGTTTTTATTGAATTGCTGGTCCAAAATAAGGACATTATAATTCGCAAAGGGTTCAGTAATTACCTTACGAATTTCATCTGTGGTGAGGTCTTTTATATTGGCTTCTGTCTTTTCTGTAATGGCATTAAAAACACCAATACCTAGGCCGCCCTTTGTTCTACCGGAGAGCTTTACGGCGTTAAGCATATTTACCTTGTCGGGATTATCTATGAGTTCTTCATTGGCCCCTAATAACTCTTCGTCGAAATAATTGACAGGTGTGTTACCTATCCTCCTGGAATAGAACATGTTTCCCTTACTAAAAAGCTCGGTACCTTCTGTAAAGAAGGGCCTTTGTTCCTGATATTGTTGTTCAAAAGGTCCTAAATTTAGCACGATATCATCAAAAGCCGTTTGGCCAAAATCTGGAATTAATGTAGCGTCTAAAGTAAAACTTTCGCTAATTCCGTATTTAACATCTAACCCAATATTTTTAGTAAATGTATTATCGCCGTCATAGGTATCGTATGCAGCCGAAGCATAAGGCGAAAAACTGAGCCTTGTTGGAGGTTTGATATTTTCAATACCCGAAAGTGTACCGGCATATTGCTGAATAATCCCTTTTGTTCTATCGATAAAATTCCAGGTGAATTGCTCACGGGAGTTATAAAAGAGCCTGTGAAAATTTAGCCCCCATGTTTGTACCTTTTCATTTGAAAAACGCAGTGCCGAATAAGGGATCTTCACTTCAACCACCCAGCCATCACTCACAATGTTGACTTCGCTATCCCAAACCGCGCTCCAACTAAAATCTTCATCGAAAGCGCTTGATTTAGCATCAGCCTGATTGCCTGTTACCTGAATAAAAAATTCTGTATCATTTTGCGAATCGTTGTTAGGATTGATCATAATACCAAACCAGTCACATGCACCAAAATTATCTCGATTTGCAAATTGTTTTGGTATCTCATCAGGATTATCGTCATATAGGTAAGCGCCAAAATAAATAGCTTCATCATCATACACCACGCGAACTTCTGTTTTTTGATTTTCTCTTTCGGGAGTACCTGAAGAGGGGCGAAACATTACAAAATCTTTGGCAACATCAGCGTTCACCCAGGCATCATCGTCTAGTACACCATCTATTACAGGTGCTTTCGAAATTCTAACCGATCTTAAATTTTTTTTGTTTTCCTGGGAGTTTGAAACTATGGCAAATAACAGGGGAAGTAAAAAGAAAAACTTGCGCATAAGAAATTTTCAAATTCGGATATGCTAAATTATTTAGTTGTGAATTTTATAGCTAAAATTTTATCATAAATAAATGTTAAAGAAATCTAAAAGACAGCATTTTTATAAAGTGTAAAAACTTTATCAGAAAAACAACGGCATTGTTTCAAATGGTTTGCTATTTTTGTGAATACTCTTTTTAAAAATTATATAATGAATTTACACGAATATCAAGGGAAAGAAATACTAAGTAGTTTTGGGGTTAAAATTCAACGAGGACGGGTTGCCCATAACCATAAACAGGCAGTTGATATGGCAAAGCAATTGACAACTGAGACCGGAACAAGCTGGTGGGTTGTTAAAGCTCAGATACATGCAGGAGGACGAGGTAAAGGAGGCGGTGTTAAATTGGCTAAAAGTTTAGCAGAAGTAGAATCTATCTCTGAAGATATTATCGGAATGATGCTTAAAACACCTCAAAC
>CBDUPN010000170.1:0-3505 GCA_965369125.1 uncultured Aureibaculum sp.
AAAAATTAATATAGTGGATTCAAAAAAATATACTTGGCAAAAATCTTTTACCTGGGTATTGGTAGCCAATGCTGTGTATATTATTTTATTCTATTTTCTAATGCAATTTTTCTCCTAATATCTATATATGCAGCAACTCGATTGGATTGTTCTAATATGTACACTTTTATTCATTGTCCTTTACGGATCGTGGAAGACAAGAGGTAGTAAGAATGTTCAGGATTTTATTCGAGGTGGTAATCAAGCTAAATGGTGGACCATTGGACTTTCAGTGATGGCTACCCAGGCAAGTGCTATTACCTTTTTATCAACACCAGGGCAGGCTTTTCACGATGGTATGGGCTTTGTACAATTCTATTTTGGCCTTCCCATCGCCATGGTGATAATCTGTTTGGTATTTATCCCTATTTATCATCGATTAAAAGTTTATACCGCATATGAATATTTAGAAACACGTTTTGATCTAAAAACAAGGAGTTTGGCGGCTATACTATTTTTAATTCAACGTGGTTTGGCTGCGGGCATCACCATTTTTGCTCCTGCCATTATTTTATCGGCCGTATTGGGATGGGACCTGATCATGCTAAACATCATTATTGGTGTTTTAGTAATTATTTATACCGTTACCGGAGGCACAAAAGCTGTTAGTGTTACGCAAAAGCAACAAATGGCTGTGATCTTTACAGGGATGTTTATCGCTTTCTTTTTAATACTCAGTTATTTACCCGAAGGAGTTACTTTTAGCAAAGCACTAAAGATAGCAGGGACGAGTGGCAAAATGGATATTTTGGATTTTTCTTTCGATCTTAATAACAGATATACTTTTTGGAGCGGGATTATTGGAGGTAGTTTTTTGGCTTTATCTTATTTTGGTACCGACCAGAGTCAGGTACAACGTTATTTATCTGGTAAATCGGTTAAAGAAATGCAATTAGGGCTCGTTTTTAACGGAATATTAAAAGTGCCCATGCAGTTTTTTATTTTGTTAGTAGGGGTTATGGTATTTGTATTTTATCAGTTCAATCCAACACCATTACATTTTAATCCTGAATCGAAAATTGCGATAGAAAATTCAGATTTAAAAAGTCAATATGCCGAATTAGAAGATGCACATGCAGAACTTGAAAAAGAAAAGAGTGAATTGCAACTACAATTGGTTACGAATCCTGTAAATGATTCGACTAATGAAAGAATTCTCGCCTTACAGGATATAGATAAAAACCTTAAATCTGAAGCTAAAATATTAATAAATGAGGCTGATAGTACCGTTGAGACCAATGATAAAGACTACGTATTTATTTATTTTATTTTGAATAATTTGCCGAGAGGTTTAATAGGCCTTTTATTGGCCGTAATTCTCTCTGCTGCAATGTCATCGACGGCTTCAGAACTGAACGCTTTAGGTTCTACAACTGCATTAGATCTATACAAACGAAATGTAAAGGAAGAAAAGTCGGAAAAGCACTATGTGGCCATTTCCAAATGGTTTACCTTACTTTGGGGAATTATAGCAATTCTTGTAGCCTGTATAGCCAATTTATTTGATAATTTAATTCAACTAGTAAATATAATTGGATCGATATTCTATGGAAATGTTTTAGGTATTTTCTTGTTGGCTTTCTTTATAAAGTTTGTTAAGAGCAATGCTGTTTTTACAGCTGCGGTGATCACACAAATTGTAATAATTCTAATTTATTATTTTGCAATCTTCAGATTAGAAAATTTAGGAGAGCAAGCTCTGGTTGGTTATCTCTGGTTAAATTTAATTGGATGTGCATTGGTGATGACCATTGCCATATTAATTCAACAATTTTTCTCTAATAATAAGGAATACGCATAAAAAATCCCCAGCTGGTATAGCCGGGGATCATAAATGTTAGTTGTTAAAAATTATTCTACTGATTCTACGGAAATCGATATTCTTACCTTTTCCCAGGCAAAATCAATTGATTCTTCACCAACTGAATATTCTAATTGTTCTTGAACATCATTTACAAAATCGGGTGTAACTTCTATTCTTAAGGCATCTTCTTTTTCGTTATATGAATAAGCACCCCATCCGTCGTTCTTAGTATTAAAAATAACTGTCCAATCTCCATCCTCGTTCGGAATTATGAAAAAGCCATATTTACCGGCTGAAAGTTCATTGCCGTCGACTAAAACATCACTATCAAAAGAAACAGTTGTATTTTCATTGGCACCTGCTCTCCAAACTTTTCCGTATTGTTCTAATCCACCCCATATCTTACGTCCTTTTACACTTGGGGCTCCATAATCTATAGATACAGCAACACCGCTGATATCACCTTCGGCTTGCAATCTAGGACTCTGAGCGAAACTTAGAGATGCAACCGACATAAACAATAAAAATAATTTAATTCTTTTCATTTCTTAATTATTTAGACCATTCTGCAATGGATTCTTTATTCATTTTAACATAATCGGCATTACCTGCTTTTTCGGCAACTTCCAGCGATTTTTTAGCGGCCTCGATAGCTCCTTTCTTATCTCCTAAAGCAGCAAGGATCAATGACTTCTCACGCATCATCCAGAAAGCATCCTTATTTAGCTCTGTAGCTTTGGTGCTCCAGATCAATGCTTGTTTAAGGTCTTTGCCATTTTTTCTGTAATAGCTAGCGGCGTTATTATAATCGTTGGCAGATGGCCCACTCATCACCGCTTCAATGCTTTTCGATGCAATTTCATCTGTAGGTACGTTGAATTTAACGCCAACATAAGTTTTTTCCCACATCATACCCAGAACCGCAGAATCGTCTGTAAGGTCGTCAAAAGACATTGTAAACGATTGGATTGGCATTGGCATACTTTCCGTTTTAACGGTAGTTTTTAAAGCTACTTTAGACTCGTCTAATGTTTGAGGAGCTCCACCACCGGCATAATCAGTGTAGAAATAAACTTCCCAAGATTCGGCAGTTGGCTTGGTAAAAATGGCATAAGTACCTTTTTTTAAGGTATTACCGTCAATAGTTACATCATCACCAAAGGTTATTTTGGTTCTTGCATTGGCACCTGTACGCCAGATTTTATCAAAAGGAACCAAATCTCCCATAATAGTTCTTCCGCGCATAGCAGGTCTAGAATACTCTAAAGTGACCTCGGTTAATCCAACCATCTGAGTAACCGATGAAAAAGGACTAGGCGCCGGGGTTTTAATTTGAGCATTCACTCCTAATGCACCAACAAATAAGAGCATTACTAATAATTTTTTACACATAATATTTTAAATTTAGATTTATAAAAGTGTGTCAAATATAATAAATAAGAGACCTGTTAACTTTTCTTTAACGTAATTTTAACTATATTTTCTTTTCCTAAGAAATTGGTAGGTGAAGCCAACGATTGCGAGTATTATAAGAGGTAAAACAATATTTATGAACTGCCAAAAACTTCTCTCTTCAAAAGCTTTCTGTTTATCTAAAAATTGTAACTGTATACTTTTTGACCTTAATTGTAATAAGCCCGTTTCATCTAACATATAATTCAC
>CBDUPN010000171.1:0-3502 GCA_965369125.1 uncultured Aureibaculum sp.
GCCGCATTCGACCACTCTGCCATTTCTCCATAGCGGCTGCAAATATAGTAAGCTTTTTTAATTTGTTGAAACATTTTTTATATTTATTTATATCCAAAAAATACTTTTCATTTCTTTGGTATGTTTTACTTTTGCATCATGAGTGAGTGGTATCATTATCTTCTTTTAGCAATTGTTGGTTTTATAGTTGGAGTGATAAATACTCTTTCTGGAGGGGGATCACTACTAACGCTACCTATTTTAATATTTATTGGCCTGCCTTCAAGTGTTGCCAATGGTACTAACAGAATAGCTATTTTTATACAGACCCTATTTGCATATTTAGGATTTAAAAGCAAGGGAGCTACCACTAATTATTCCTCATTCGGATGGTATTTGGCTGTTTCAGCAACCTTAGGTTCTTTAATTGGCGCTAAAATTGCCATAGATATAAGAGATGATATTTTTAATAGAATTTTAGCCATAGTCATGATTCTAATCGTAGGATTTATGGTTATAAGCCCTAAAAAAAACTTACAACAATTAACAGATAGATTAAAAGGAAAATATGCCGTTTGGAGCACAATTGTATTTTTTTTTATTGGTGTTTATGGAGGATTCATTCAAGCAGGAACCGGTATTTTTATGTTATTGGCGCTTTCTACTATAAATCACCTCACCTTAATTAGATCTAATGTCATTAAAGCTATGGTTATGCTCATCTATACAGCTGCGACCTTAGTATTATTCGGTATCAATGATAAATTAAATTGGTCTATTGGTTTGACCTTAGCCTCTGGTCAAGCGTTGGGAGGATGGATTGCAAGCCGCTGGTCGGTTAATAAAGGTGACAATATTGTGAAAGTGTTTTTAATTATTATGGTTATAATAATGGCCATAAAACTATGGTTTTTTACCGAATAATTTTAAACTCTTTAAACCCTTCTGAATTGTCAATATCGTATAGTACTTCTAAAACCTCTGACATTGGAGATCCCTTTTTAAGGGTTTCAATAAAGGAATCCATAGCGTCAGTAGCCCCTTCTGCCTCTACATAAACATTACCGTTCTCATCATTTTCAACATAACCCTTTATGCCTAATCTGACTGCCTGATCTTTGGTATATTTTCTGAACCATACACCTTGAACTTTACCTTTTACCAAAATATTATAGTGTACTTTATCCATATCTGATGATAGTTTTTTCAAAATTAATCAATACATAAATACAATGTATTTCTTTTTATTTTATTGTTTTACCTTTGTTCATTAAACTTATAGAAAAATATAATGAGTAATTCCATCGGTTCTTTATTTAAACTCACCACTTTTGGCGAATCTCACGGCGAAGCCATCGGTGGGATCATAGAAGGTTGTCCGGCAGGCTTAAAATTAGATGTAGATGCTATTCAGGTGGAATTGGATAGACGAAAACCCGGACAGTCTAAAATTGTGACCCAACGTAAGGAACCTGACCAAGTCGAGTTTTTGTCGGGTATTTTTGAAGGAAGAACTACAGGAACCTCCATCGGTTTTCAGATCAAAAATACGAATCAAAAACCTAAAGATTATAGCGATATTAAAGATACCTTCCGTCCTTCTCATGCAGACTATACTTACACCAAAAAATACGGATTAAGAGATTACAGGGGTGGCGGACGATCATCTGCCAGGGAAACAGCGAATTGGATCGTTGCTGGGGCCATTGCCAAGCAATTATTAAAAAATATTAGTATCAATGCCTACACTTCATCCGTAGGCAATATATATCTGGAAAAACCCTATCAGGAACTGGATTTTTCGAAAACTGAATCAAATATGGTTCGTTGTCCGGATACTGATATGGCCGATAAAATGATCAAACATATTGAAAAAATTAAAAAACAAGGCGATACCATAGGTGGAACCATTACTTGTGTTATTAAAAATGTACCTGTCGGACTTGGGGAACCAATTTTTGATAAGTTACATGCCAGATTAGGCCAGGCTATGCTCTCATTAAATGCCGTAAAAGGTTTTGAATATGGCAGTGGATTTTGTGGTACCGAAATGAAAGGCTCAGAACACAATGATATTTTTAATACTGATGGTTCTACGAAAACCAATCTTTCAGGAGGTATCCAAGGAGGTATATCAAATGGTATGGATATTTATTTTCGTGTAGCATTTAAACCGGTGGCAACACTACTTCAGAAATATGAAACAATAGATTCAGAAGGCAAAAAAGTAAAATTACAAGGAAAAGGAAGGCATGACCCATGTGTAGTGCCCAGAGCAGTTCCTATTATCGAAGCTTTGGCAGCCATGGTGTTTGCAGATTTTTATTTGTTGGATAAGACCCGCAGATTATAAAGAAAAAGAGACTGTTTATTCGAAATAAACACTCATTATATGTCGGTCGATTATTGTTTATTTTTACATTTTTGAAAATAAATCAAAATTAAGGGTAGGAGTTTTTAATATTGAGTTGTTCTATTATATATGCTATGATTTAGTGAAGGTAAACGGTCTATATTTATTTAAAATAGTGAAATATTTTAAAGCAATAGACGTTATAGTTTTGCCCCTATAGGTTTGTATAATAACCCATAGGGGAGTATTTTGTTAAAGTAATTAACCTAAAAAAATTAGCATGAAAAAAAGTTACCTTTTGCAAACTTTATTGTTTGCCATCTTTTTAATGTATTCTTCGATTTATTCAAATGAAGAAAAAAATGCTCCCTCCAACAGATTTATCGACCTAGATGCAACCAATTCTTTTACGAGTTCTACAGACCCAGGTTGGTCGTATACTTGTAAAGATGGTATTGAAGTAGAATTAATAAGCCTTGGCTTAAAGAATAATATTCCTGCATCCATAGACATTTCCGGTGATGAAGAAGAAATAGTTCGTATTGTAGTCGAAATAGTTTACAAAGGAAACAATCCCGGTGAAACTATTGAGATTCAGGATGCTGATGGAAATTCATATACGGCAAATAGAGAAGTTCCCTCAGGTGGTAGTTCTAGTGTTTGGTATTATAGAACAGAATTACCGGCAACATCATCTATACATTATAACAACACTAATAAAAAATCGTATGCCCAATCGATGTTGGCTTACGTTTTTCGAAATGTAAATAATGGAATAGGCAGTTCTGGTGTTTTTACGGCCATAGGTGGATATAATAACATAGAAACTGTTAAAATTCCTATCGTAACCGATTCGGGTCCACGAGGAGTAAGTGTTCAACTACCTATCTCAGAACTAACCCCCGATGGTAGATATATTCATATCGAAGTATCGGCTTCTGACGGTAGCTATGCAGAACTTACAGAAACAATTACCGATTTTCCATCTGGTAACTGTTGTATTAAAGTTTTTGAGTTAAATCTTAATGACGTTGCAGGTGATGTTGATGAAATTGAGATCAAAATAGATACTAGAAACAAAAAAAATGGCCAGACAGTTAATGGCCAGTCTTGGGTTATGGGTGGAGCCGTTAAAACGGATGTGTATTGCAGTTGTGTAGATTTTGATAC
>CBDUPN010000172.1:0-3489 GCA_965369125.1 uncultured Aureibaculum sp.
CAGATGAGGACGGAGTTCAATCAACTCAAGATGGTTACGCAGTTTCTAACCCAATCACTTGTACTGGTTGTCATGACAGTCATAGATCTTTCGATTTCGAAAACGATGGTAATGACTATGCTGTAAGAAATATAGACCCAGTTTATTTAGTGTTGGATCCAGCAACTTCTATCGATTTCAAAAACGATGCAGATCCACTAGGTTTAAGTAACTCTTGTACTACTTGCCACCAGCCAAGGAATAGTTATCCTATACCAGCAGGTACCGGAGATTATACAATTACATCTCAACGTTTTGGCCCTCATCATAGTCCACAAGCAACTATGCTCGAAGGTATTATGGGTGCTAATTATGCTGGCGCTGTTGGTTATCCAGGCGTTGGTTCAGCAGCACACAGAACAGGTGCTTCATGTACTTCATGTCACATGGGAGAATCAAGTGATGGCAGTACAGGTGGACATAACTGGGTACCAACCGAAGAATCATGTCTAGAATGTCATACTACTGTACCAACCTCAGTTGCTGGTTTTGAAGCAGACTTCGCTACATTACTTGGCTTATTAAAAGCAAAGAATTATATAGCTGATAATGACGAATATATATTGGGAGCTGACGGAATGACTAATGCAACTAGCGCAAATCCTCTTGTAGTTCCTGTAAAAGAAGCACAAGCAATTTGGAATTACAAAACATTATTAGAAGATCAGAGTAGAGGTGTTCACAATCCTGTTTATTCCATGGCATTGTTGAAAAACTCAATTGAAGCTTTACAAGACAATTAATATTTAGATATTTTAAAAGTTCGGGAGGTGTTTCCTCCTGAACTTTTAAAAAACAAACTATTTATTTGGTCGCTTTAATGTAAAGCTAAATAGCTAACTTAAGATTTCCTAGAGAAATTAAAGTAAATAAAATTTAAAAATAAAAACAAAACAAAATGAAAAGACTATTGAAAATAGTACTGGTTAGCAGTTTGAGTTTATTATGTTTTTCATGTTATTATGACGAATTGATAGAAAGGCCCGTTGATCAAATAGATCCAAATGTTGATGTTTTCTTTACCGATATTCAGGATATATTTGTGGCATATGATTGTGCACAATGTCATGAAGGTTCAAGAGCTCCTGACCTTAGGCCTGCTAATGCATATAACGCACTTGTGCCAGATTTCGCTATACCGGGAGATCCAGATGCTAGCGAATTATATATTATTCTGGCTCAAGGTCACCGGAATGTCAGTGCTGATGATTTAGCATTAATTTACGCTTGGATAGACCGAGGGGCTTTAAATAACTAATTAATAAGACCTTACACATGAAAAATTATAAAATATTACTGATATTCTTCTTAATAGTTCCAATATTTGTCTTTTCACAAGATAAAGAAAAGGATTCTGTTGTAGATAAACCCGAACGTGATGCCTTTGAGAGCTCCTATATCATTGACAACCAAACGAACGTGTTACTTAATAAAAATTCACTTGAGGTTCAAATGCAACATAGGTTTGGATTAATTAATGAAACAAATTCCTTGGCAGGTATCTATGGAGATGGAGCAAATATTCGAATCGGTTTGACTTATGCCATTCATGACAGAGTATCAATCGGATTTGGAACAACCAAAAACGACCGTTTACAAGATTTTAACTGGAAAGTGGCGCTTTTAAGACAAACACGATCTGATAAGGTTCCTGTGAGCGTTTCTTATTATGGTAATTTTACAATTGATGCCAGACCAGAAAGCACTTTTAATTTGGTGCAAGACAGATATTCGTACTTCAACCAATTGATCATTGCCAGAAGATTTAGTCCGAAAGTCTCGCTGCAAATTGCACCTAGCATATCACACTTTAATGCTGTTGAATCGTTTAAAGAAAACGACAGGATAGCCATTGCATTTGGTGGGCGCATAAAAATCAGTCCGCAAACATCAATTTTATTTGATTATAGTCAACCAATCACTCAATTTGGTGAAGACCCTGATGATTTAGACCTTGATCTTAATCTTCCAGGTATAAGTTTAGGTGTGGAGTTTGCCACTTCTGCACATGAATTCCAATTATTTATTACCAATTATAGTGGAATCGTTCCTCAACAAAATTATATGAAAAATCAAAACGATTTCTTTAATGGTGATTTCTTAATTGGCTTTAACATAACAAGAATCTACAACTTTTAAATTTTTAAGTTATTAAGATAGTATAGTATTAAATATTTATGAATCGACTCGAACAGTAAAACAAGGTATTGTAGCCAGTATTTTGTTTTACTGTTTTTTTATTTTTACTATATATCCCATCAATCAAAAAAGTGAAACATATTTCAAGAAGAGGCATACTGCCTTGGTATAAGATTATCAACCATGATTCTTGATTTGGACAACTTATTGAACGTTACAGAGTAGTCTCCCTATATTTTTTCTTAATTTTTAAAACAGGCTAAGCCTATAATACTCTGTTTTATAATACATTACAGATATTTTTTATATAAAATAATTAGTGTAACAAACGTTACTAAATATGACATTTGTCATTTTTAAATCTGGTATGTATAGCTACTTTTATACCTCAATTAGAAGGTAATAACATTTAAGTATCTCAACTATTATGAAAGATAAAAAAACAGAAAAAAGTGATACTAACAGACGTAACTTCCTGAAATTAGGATTAATGTCAAGTGTAACCGCTGTTGCGGGTGTTTCGTTAGTAAATAATTTCGCAGAAGAAGAAGTAAAAAAATCGTCTGGCGAAAAAATGCGGTTACTAACACCTGATGGCAAAATTGTAGAAGTAGATGCTGATAATATTAATAAATATCCTGAAGCCCATATAACAGCGGAAGAATCAAGGAAAGGCATTCCAAACAGAAAATTTGTAATGGTTATCGACCTAGCCAAATGTAAAAATGCCAGAAATTGTGTCGAAAGTTGTCAAAAGGCTCATAAGTTAGATTATCACGAAGAGTTTATGAAAGTACAGCTTATTCAAGACAACGAGCAAGCATCTCCATATTGGTTTCCAAAACCGTGTTATCATTGTGATGAACCACCTTGTGTGACGGTCTGCCCTACGGGAGCAACTTTTAAACGTGATGATGGTATCGTTCTTATTGATAATGACAGATGTATTGGTTGTAAATTCTGTATAACCAGTTGCCCATATTCTGCCCGTCAATTTAATTGGGGCCACAAAGATAAGTTTGATGACAAATCACAACCTTATTCTCCTGAAACCAGTGTTCCGGCAGCCGAAGGTACGGTTATGAAATGTGATTTTTGCCCTGACTTGTTAAGGCAAGGTGAATTACCACATTGTGCCAAAGCATGCCCAATGGGTGTGATCTATTTTGGTGATAAAAATGAAGACCTTGTTACAAATGGTGAAGAAACCGTACGTTTTTCTCAATTGATAAACGATCGTGGTGGATACAGGCATTTAGAACATTTAGGAACCAAACCAAATGTATATTATTTACCTGCAGTGAACAGGCA
>CBDUPN010000173.1:0-3476 GCA_965369125.1 uncultured Aureibaculum sp.
AAAGCCACTTTTAATATATCTAAAGTGGCTTTTTTTATAGACCATATTTTATTACTTTTGGCCAACCACAAAAATTATATAAACTAACAATCAACGTATGGAATTCATAGTAAATTATTTGCCTCTATTTGGAGTATTAGCACTGGTTTTTGTTTTTCTGAAAAATGTTTGGGTATCTAAGCAAGACCCGGGTAATCAAAAAATGACCAATATCGCAAAACACATTGCCGACGGGGCGATGTCTTTTTTGAAAGCTGAGTATAAAATTTTAGCAATTTTTGTTATTGCTGTTGCAATCTTATTATTCTATAAAGGCAATTCAGAAGTAGGTTCTCACGGAATGGTGGCTGTATCATTTATTGTAGGCGCTATCTGTTCAGGATTAGCTGGATTTATTGGAATGCGCGTTGCCACCAAAGCAAACGTTAGAACAACACAGGCAGCAAGAACATCATTAGGAAAAGCATTAGAGGTTGCTTTTGCGGGTGGATCCGTAATGGGATTGGGTGTAGTAGGTCTAGGTGTATTAGGTTTAAGTGGTCTATTTATGATCTATCAATGGATGTGGCCTGAAGCAAATATTACAATGGTACTAAATGTACTTTCTGGTTTCTCCTTAGGAGCGTCTTCAATTGCTTTATTTGCCCGTGTTGGTGGAGGTATTTATACGAAAGCTGCTGATGTTGGTGCAGATTTAGTTGGAAAGGTAGAAGCAGGAATTCCAGAAGATCATCCTTTAAATCCGGCAACTATTGCTGATAATGTAGGTGATAATGTAGGTGATGTTGCAGGTATGGGAGCCGATCTATTTGAATCATACGTAGGTTCCATTATAGGTACTATGGTTCTAGGGGCTTTTATTTTTACTCCGGATTTTGGAGGTTTAGGAGCGGTGTATTTACCTTTAGTACTTGCCGCGGTAGGTATTGTGATGTCGATTATAGGCACCTTTTTCGTAAGAGTTAAAGACGGAGGAAGTCCTCACAAAGCTTTAAATCTTGGTGAGTTTGGATCAGGGTTTTTAATGATAATCGCTTCTTATTTTATTATAACTGCCATGATTCCTGAATCTGTTGAAGGATTACCATTTGGTGCCTGGGGCGTATTTTGTGCCACGCTTGCAGGTTTGATTGCTGGTTTTTTAGTTGGAAAAATAACAGAATATTATACAGGTACCGGTGGTAAGCCGGTATTATCGATTGTAAGGCAATCCGAAACGGGTTCTGCTACAAATATAATAGCAGGCTTAGGTGTTGGTATGATGTCAACGGCTATTCCGATTCTTTTGATAGCTATTGCAATTATAGTGTCTCATCATTTCGCTGGGCTATATGGTATAGCCATTGCTGCCGTTGGAATGTTAGCAAATACAGGAATTCAATTAGCGGTGGATGCTTACGGACCAATTTCTGATAACGCCGGTGGAATTGCTGAAATGGCAGAATTACCAAAAGAAGTTCGAGAACGTACAGATAAATTAGATGCCGTAGGAAACACAACTGCAGCCATTGGAAAGGGTTTTGCAATTGCTTCTGCTGCTTTGACAGCGTTGGCTTTATTTGCGGCCTTTATGAAAACAGCCAATATCATAGCTATTGATGTATCTCAACCTAAAATAATGGCAGGACTATTAATTGGAGGTATGCTGCCATTTGTCTTTTCAGCCTTATCAATGAATGCAGTTGGGCGTGCTGCGATGGCAATGATAGAAGAAGTTCGGAGACAATTTAGAGATAT
This sequence comes from uncultured Aureibaculum sp., assembly GCA_965369125.1. Taxonomy (GTDB): domain Bacteria; phylum Bacteroidota; class Bacteroidia; order Flavobacteriales; family Flavobacteriaceae; genus Aureibaculum. Next base: position 1,738 of record CBDUPN010000173.1, read on the forward strand.
TCCTCAGCTTAAAGCTGCTTTAGAGGTTATGAGAAAGCACGATTCTGATATGTCTAAAGCTTCAGTTGAAGAAAGGAAGATTTTTGATGCGGCCGATGGTTATGCCGAATATGAAAAATGCGTAGAAATTTCAACAAAAGCATCTATTAAAGAAATGGTACTTCCAGGTTTATTGGCTTTAGCTGTACCGGTAGCAACAGGATTTATAGGAGGTGCAGAAATGCTAGGAGGATTATTGGCAGGAGTAACAACTTGTGGGGTACTGATGGCCATTTTTCAATCGAATGCGGGCGGCGCATGGGACAATGCCAAGAAAATGATAGAAGAACAAGGCCGTAAAGGAACGGCGGCTCATAAGGCCGCAGTAGTGGGTGATACAGTAGGTGATCCATTTAAAGATACTTCTGGACCATCGCTAAATATATTGTTAAAATTAATGTCTGTGGTTGCTCTGGTAATTGCACCAAGTATTGCCTTAGATATTGATAAAGTTTCTGCTTATAATAATAATGGAACAACCATAGAATTACACGAAAATGTAAATGCTGCAGGTGAGGGAACAAAAGAATTGAAAGTACTTGTTAAAAAAGAAAATGGAGAAAAAAATGCAACTGTTATTACAACTACCGAAGTAAATGGTAAAAAAGAAGTAACTGTAGAAGCTATAGAAGGAGATGAAGTCGACACCTTGGTTGTAAATCACGAATAAAAATATTCTTATTATATAAATAAAAAAAGCGAACATTTAATGTTCGCTTTTTTTTATCAAGTTTCTGGCAAAACTATTAGAATAAACCATGTATTTGGGCATCTATTTTATCGATAATAAAACCTAGATCTTCTGGTTTATCAACTATATCAAGATTATCTACATCTACTATCAGCAAATTCCCTTTGGTATATGTACTAATCCAGGCCTCATATCTCTCGTTTAATCTACTTAGATAATCAATACTAATTGAGTTTTCATAATCCCTTCCTCTTCTATGTATCTGTCCAACTAAAGTTTGAATATTTGCACGCAAATATATTAAGAGGTCGGGAGGTGACACTAAATTTTCCATTAAGTCAAACAACGAAGAATAATTACTAAAGTCCCTGTTTGTCATTAATCCCATTGCGTGTAAATTTGGTGCAAAAATATGCGCATCCTCGTAAATAGTTCTGTCTTGAATTATATTTTTACCACTTTCGTGGATCTCTAAAATTTGACGAAATCTACTATTTAAAAAGAATATTTGAAGATTAAATGACCATCTTTCCATTTCAGCATAAAAGTCATCCAAATATGGATTTTCCTCAACACTTTCATAATGAGGTATCCATTTATAATGTTTTGCCAATAATTTGGTTAATGTAGTTTTTCCAGCGCCTATATTTCCAGCAATAGCTACGTGCATTCGATTGGTTTTTAGTTTTAAAAAAGTGTCTAAAGTTACTTAATTTTTTACGATTTTGAACACAAAAATTTTAAGACCATCAAAAATATAAATATGATTTTTATTTAAATAAAAACTTTTTATCAATATTTCTTGGTTTAATTTTATAGGTAAGGATTCCGATTCACTATCATATATTATTAATCTATTATTTTTAGAAAAAATAATATTATTTTCAGACAATTGAACTCCGTCAAATTTATCAATTTTAAATCTACCACCGAAAGTACCATATTCATTAAATTTTAACATCATATTTACTCCGAACAACCAGCAGTTTTTATAAGTACTTCTTTGTTG
>CBDUPN010000174.1:0-3473 GCA_965369125.1 uncultured Aureibaculum sp.
TTTGGTATTGGTACTTCTGAAGTAGAAATGGTACTTTCTACCCAATGTATCATGCAGCCAAAGCCTAAAAAAATGAGGATCAATGTTACCGGTTCTCTGAACAAGGCGGTAACTCCAAAAGATGTAGCATTATTTATCATTTCAAAATTATCTACGTCGGGAGCTACCGGTTATTTTGTGGAATATGCCGGAGAAGTATTCGAAAATATGACCATGGAAGGCCGTATGACCGTTTGTAATCTCAGCATAGAAATGGGTGCCCGGGGCGGAATGATAGCGCCCGATAAAACGACTTTTGACTATATCAAAGGGCGTCCCTTAGCTCCTAAAGGAGAAGCCTGGGACAAAGCTATGGCTTACTGGAAAACATTAAAGACCGATGCCGATGCGCATTTCGATAAAGAGATCACCTTCGATGGAAGTTCCATTGAGCCTATGATCACTTATGGTACCAATCCGGGAATGGGTATGGGTATTTCACAAAATATACCTTCAGCGGCTGAAGTAGGAGGTGGTAAGTCCACCTATGAAAAATCATTGGCCTATATGGGTTATGCAGAAAATGAACCTATGATTGGTAAAAAAGTAGATTATGTATTTGTTGGCAGTTGTACGAATGGTAGAATTGAAGATTTCAGGGCTTTTGCCTCCATTGTTAAAGGAAAAAAGAAAGCCGATGATGTTACGGTTTGGTTAGTACCCGGATCGCATATCGTTGAAGATAAGATCATCGAAGAAGGCATATTGGATATATTGACCAAAGCAGGTTTTTCATTAAGACAACCCGGTTGTTCTGCTTGTTTGGCAATGAATGATGATAAGATACCTGCAGGAAAATATGCTGTGAGTACGTCGAATAGGAATTTTGAAGGCCGGCAAGGTCCGGGAGCCAGAACTATGCTCGCGAGTCCGTTGGTAGCCGCCGCTGCCGCGATTACAGGGAAGGTAACAGATCCTAGAACGTTGATTTAATGGATATTGGCAGTTAGCTTTTGGCAATTGGCTTGTTATGAGGAATTTTAGGAAATATCAGGTTTGGGAATTAGGTCATCAGATTACCCTTGATATTTATAAATTTACGGATTCGTTCCCGAAAAGTGAGCAATACAGCTTAACAAGTCAGATGAGAAGGGCATCGTCATCAATACCGGCTAATATTGCTGAGGGATGTGGAAGAGATAGTGATGCTGAATTTAGAAGGTTCCTTCTCATAGCGAATGGTTCAGCAACTGAACTAGAGTATTTTTTAATTCTTTCAAAAGATTTGGATCTGGTGAAAGATGATAAATTTGATGATTTAGTTAATAAAGTAGACATACTTAAAAGAAGTTTAAATAAATTAATTAGTAAAATATCTAAAGCTAATGGCAAATAGCCAAAGGCAAATAGCTAATACATATGGCATACGATAAATTCAATATCTTAAAAAGTACAGCGGTACCATTACCCTTAGAGAATGTCGATACCGACCAGATCATCCCGGCGCGTTTCTTAAAAGCAACCGAAAGGGTTGGGTTCGGAGACAACCTGTTTCGCGACTGGAGGTATAACAATGACAATACTCCTAAAAAGGATTTCGTATTGAACAATCCGATCTACAAAGGAAAGATCCTGGTAGGAGGTAAGAACTTTGGTTCGGGATCCTCAAGAGAACATGCTGCCTGGGCTGTCTATGACTACGGATTCAGATGTGTAGTGTCGAGTTTCTTTGCAGATATATTTAAAAATAACTGCTTAAACATAGGGGTATTGCCTGTACAGGTGAGTGCAGCATTTTCAGAAAAACTCTTCAATGCCATTTATGATGACCCGAAGACAGAAATAGAGGTAAATCTCCCCGAACAGACCATTACCATATTATCGACGGGAGCCTCCGAGTCATTTGATATCAACGACTATAAAAAGGACAATATGTTAAATGGCTTTGATGATATCGATTATTTGCAAAATATTAAAAGTGAAATACAAGAGTTCGCTAAAGGACTTCCCCTATAAATGGCTGTCAGAAAGATAGAAATCATGGATACCACACTGCGCGATGGTGAACAAACCTCGGGCGTGTCGTTCTCTGCCTCAGAAAAATTAACCATTGCCCAGCTTCTTCTTGAGGAATTAAAGGTCGACAGGATCGAAATTGCCTCTGCCCGGGTATCGGAAGGGGAGTTCCAGGCCGTAAAGAATGTCACCAAGTGGGCTGCAGAAAATGGTTATATCGATGCTGTTGAAGTGTTAACTTTTGTAGACAATGGTGTTTCCATAAAATGGATGAAAGAAGCGGGAGCTAAGGTACAAAACCTATTAACAAAAGGTTCGTTGAATCATTTAACTCATCAACTTAAAAAGACTCCTGATCAGCATTTTAAAGAAATTAAAAAAGTTGTGGATCTTGCCAAAAAGGAAGGGATAGAAACCAATGTATATTTAGAAGATTGGAGTAATGGAATGCGCAATTCTAAGGAGTACGTATTCGAATATTTGACTTTTTTAGCCACCCAACCCGTGAAGCGGATCATGTTGCCCGATACCTTGGGAGTTTTAACTCCGGCAGAATCTTTTGACTTTGTATCAGAGATCCGAAAAAAATATCCAGATCTACATTTTGATTTTCATGCCCATAACGATTATGACCTGGGTGTGGCTAATGTTTTGGAAGCTTTGAAAGCTGGGGTAGACGGACTTCATCTTACTGTAAATGGTATGGGTGAACGTGCCGGAAACGCACCTATGGCCAGTACCATAGCCGTGATCAACGATTTTATGCCTTCGGTAAAGGTCAATGTAAACGAGAAATCATTGTACTCTGTAAGCAAGCTCGTTGAAACCTTTTCAGGATTTATGATCCCTGCCAATAAGCCCGTTGTAGGGGCAAACGTCTTTACCCAGACAGCCGGTATCCATGCTGATGGCGACAATAAAAAGAACCTGTATTTTAACGACCTGCTGCCTGAACGTTTTAATAGAAAGCGACAGTATGCCTTGGGTAAATCCTCAGGAAAAGCCAACATACAAAAGAACTTACAGGAATTAGGACTGCATTTAAACGACGATGACCTTAAAAAGGTAACCCAGCGAATCATCGAATTGGGAGATAAAAAACAAATAGTGACTAAAGAAGAACTGCCATATATTATTTCAGACGTACTCGATAGTAATTCTTACGAAGAAAAGGTAAAAGTAGAATCGTATGTATTAACTCACTCAAAAGGATTGCGACCCTCAACCACCATATCGATGGTCATCGACGGTGAAAAATTTGAGGAAAATGCAACAGGTGACGGACAATTTGATGCTTTTATGAATGCGATCAGGTCCATTTACAAAAGAAAAAAGCTGCCCTTGCCAGCATTGATAGATTATGCGGTACGGATACCACCCGGAAGTCATTCCGACGCCTTATGTGAGACCATCATCACCTGGAAAAGTCCGAATAAGGAGTTTAAGACCAGGGGACTGGATTCAGACCAGACCGTATC
>CBDUPN010000175.1:0-3464 GCA_965369125.1 uncultured Aureibaculum sp.
CAATGATAATTATCAATAAAATTTAATTCACACGGTTAATTTCGTCTTCGGCACCCGTTTTTCTGTTTCGTGAAGATTTTACTTTATTATCACCGAAATTTCTTGTGTAAGTTAAAGAAAATGTCCTGTTGCTAAAATCATAACTGCCATCTGTATTTAAATTTTGCTCTGGAACGAAGCTCGTTGCTTTAAAAACCCTGCTGTCCCAAATATCACTTAAATTAAATTTAAGGGTACCCCATTTATCGCTGAATTTATACTGGAACCCAATATTCATAAAAAATAGCCCTTTTGTTTTCCCATAACCAAATTGCTGTGGGCCAAAATAGTTTGCACCTAATTCTGAGGTAAGATTTTTAGTTAAATTAAAGGTATGTGAAGTGGTTGCCGTAAATGTACTTTGTTCCGAACTAAATATAAACCCTTCACCTATATCTTCAACCTTTGTTTCTAAAAAGGTAAAATTATTTTGCATGTTCCACCAATGGGCTACTTTTATTGGCATTCCCAAAGTTATACTAAATACGTTGGTTTTATCCAGATTATCTGCTTGATAAGAAAGCCGGTTGGTGGCTTCATCAATTTTTGGAGTAAAGCGTGCTATTGTTCCTTTTTCAATGGAATATTCAAATTTTAATAATAAAGATCGGTAATTAGTTGTGAAGGCGAAATTGTCTGACAATGCTGGTTGTACCGCAGGATTTCCAGCGAACAAGGTTGTGGGATCAAGGAATATAACAAATGGTGCCATATCTCTTAAAGTAGGTCTCGTTATTCGTCTAGAATAAGAAACTCCAAAACTGAGCGTGTCATTTATTTTGTGGGAAATATAGGCTGTAGGAAATAATTCGCCGTATGACCTGTCTACAAGGGCGCCTTCTGTATCTGATATTAGATTAGAGTTCGTATGTTCATAACGCAATCCAAATTTAATATCAGTTTTATTATCTATAGCGTAACCAATTGAGGAATAGGCCGCTAATATCCTTTCATCGAGATCACTATTACTCGTTAATGTAGGATCCTGAATAAAAATATCCCCATCAAATGTTTCCACAGATACATCATTACCAAACGATAAAAAAGCTGTTTTGAACCCCGTTTCGAATTTTAATTTATCATTCATTTGATTACTATAATCTGCATTACCTACAATCACTTTCATTGGGGTCACTTTGTCACTATTTGTCAATTCCTGTTCAAGAAAATTATTATTTCCATCAAAATAATTATTGATATAATTCACCGGATTCTTATTATCAAAATACAAATAATCAACATCGATATTCACAAAACCTTCTTTTTTGAATTCATGTCTCATATTAATATTCGACCTGAAATTTTTAAGAGAATTTATTTCGGTATTGACGATCTCTATATATGATGTTGAAATTCCGTTTTCTGTTTGATTACTTGTGTTAAAGGCTTCCATAGACCATTTATTATCAAAGGCGGCAATAAGGATACCAAAAATGGTTTTTTCCGTTGCCTGATAATCCAAACCAAAGCGTAGATTATGATTCCGTTCTGTTGGGTCACGGTCTGATATTGTTGATATTTCCGTTGGAATATCATCTGAATTCATAAAACTTCTTGATTGCTTAAATAATTGACCTTGTGCCCTTCTTGAAAAACTATAACTACCGAATAAATTGATCTTATTTTTTCTATAATTAAAATTTATATTATCTGAGGTGGTTGTGCCGTTGCCAATGCCTCCTGATAATGAATAGGAACCATTTAAGCCCGCATCCAGATTCTTTTTTAATACGATGTTTATATAACCTGCATTACCTTCGGCATCAAAATTGGCAGGTGGGGTTGTGATCAGTTCAATGCTCTCAATATTATCTGAGCTCATCCCGTCTAATAGCTGCACTAGCGTTGAGGTTGGCATATAACTTAATTTACCGTTCATCATCACTTCAACACCTTCTTTTCCAACAATTGATATACTATTGTCCTGTCTGTTTACCAATACACCGGGCGATCTTTCTAATACTTCTAAGGCTGTTGTTCCTGCAGACAAGATACTGCTGGAAACATTGATGACCATACGGTCAATTTTCTGAACATATAATGGCTTGTCTGCCTTAATTTCAACCTCAGCCAAAGCCAAGGTTTCAGAAAGTTTCATCACGGGTAGCTGTAAAGGTGCAATCCCCTCAAAAATAAATGGTTCTGATGTTGCGGTGGCAAAACCTACCATACTCACTTGGAGTATATATTCCCCTTCTGGAATATTTTTCAAAATAAAATCGCCATTCTCAGACGTAACGGCCCCCTTCATTAACTCATTATTTATTGAAATTAACAATAATGCATTTGCGTATGGAAGTGCTTTACCATCTTCACCGATCACTTTACCAAGTATGTTGTTTTGTGAATTAGCAGTTTGAGATAATAAAGCAATAATGATGTAGACTAATAATGGTTTAATAATTTTTATATTCTTCATTTATCTATTGTATAATAGGTGTTTAGAATGTCTAATTATAAGTAATAGTTTATATTCTATGAAATTAATTATGAACGATATGGTGTTGTAAAAAAGAACCCCAAATTGGGGTTCTTTTTCTATTTTTATTTTCCGCTCAGGTTAGCATTATATTCCCAAACTTCATCCCAGCTATTTGTAAAAGCATTGCTCATATTTTCAAGGAATGGATCCCATGCACTTTCACCATGAACTTTTATAAAAGTCGGTTTAAATGTACCCGGGTCATCCATTTCGGCCCAATTTTTCATAAAACCTACAGTGGCTAAATGACGGCCAATTTTAAGACCTTGTCGCATTTGATTATCATAAACACCCCAAGGGTTATCACCTTCCATTCCTTTAAAGGTTTCACTAATTTGTTTTAACAAACCATCAACAAGATGATCCTGATCAGGATTTACTTCCCAATATCTTACATAAAGTAAGGGGTATTTCGAATTATCACCATCTAACATCCCTGTATTAGAATACTTGGCTTCGTCTTTCCAATACTCTGCAGTATGCATCTTCTTAATATAAGGCATCACATTATCTCTCCAGTCCTCATCGTGTCCTCCCGCTGAAGGCCTTTTATCCAGATGAGCGAACATTAACGGACCCATTTCCCATATCAATTTACCTGCATTCGGACCAGTGGCAATATTATAAACTGTTGCTTCATAAGCTCCTTCCTTATGATATTTCTGGTTGTGTTTTCTCATGTTTTCTCCCAATACCTTTAGTTTGGTATAATCTGGAGTCATCATAATACTTTCCCACATTTCATATTTGGAATTGTCTTGTGCTTCTGCAGTTGTCATAGCACCAAATACCATGGTAACTGTCATTAGAAATAATAAAGTTCTTTTAATCATTGTTTTAAGATTTAAGTGGTTAATAATTATTAATTTTTGTCTAATTAATTGTATTACACTTAAAAATACAAGCGAAGTAGGACGAACGCCTTCAATTATAGTCCGAAAGG
>CBDUPN010000176.1:0-3461 GCA_965369125.1 uncultured Aureibaculum sp.
TATGATATTAACACTGCCTCAAATAGAAGATAAAATTCGAGAATATGCTGCTATTATTGATGCACCCGAAGAGTTTATTCCAACTTTTGGATCTTCAAATCAATCGGGCTTATCACATATAGAATTACAAGATGGCTATTATGAATTAATTGTATGTCAAAAAGGTGATGAATTATCAAGAGAATCTTTTGACAATGCAGATGAATTGGTTTTTAAAGTATTACAAGACATTAGTTACTCTATGGCTTGTGATCTGGATTTTGATGGTGCTGAAGACCAAAATTTTCGTGAACGTTTTTTAGATGCACAACAACATCTCATGTCAAAAATCTACGCATACTATAGTGAAAATGCAAAACGCAAAAAGGCAACTTCAATTACCGAGGATAATACTGCATTGAGCGCGTCAAGAAAAAAAATACTGAATAAGAGCAAGATTACTAACCCGTCATTGAAAACGAAGGGAAGGCAGGAAGCGACTAAAAAGAAGTGATTAAAAAAGGGGATTTTTTCCCTTTTTTCATTTCGGTCAAGCTCAAATCTAAACCATACAACATATAGGGTAGGACGAATTGGTTATTTTATTTAGCGGCCAGCCTGAATTATTTACCGAAGTACTTGATAATGAGATTGCATAATACGATCTTATAAGATATAGTAAAATATAGTATAGGTCATGCCCACATTAAATCCGGCATGGCAGGCTATGGCGCCGTAAATACTACCTGTCTTTTTTTTGCTATAGTAAAATAATCGTGCCGCAAAATAGGTAATGGCTACCCATTGCAAGCCCGGCCGGTATAAAAAGTGCCAGCCCATAGCAGTATAGATCAATCCGAAATGCGCTATATGTACTATGGCAAAAGCCAGGCTATCGAATACAGAAGCGTAGTTATCACCAAATCTTTTTATAAAACTTTGATGGATAAGCCCTCTGTATAATAACTCTTCGCCAATGGGGCTAAAGGTCATCCCTATCAACGCGAAAATGATAAAATATATCTGCTTTTGGCCTGCCAAAGCTTCGGCAGGGAGCCTGTAGGAGTCAGCAATATATACATACCAATTATTAGGGGTAGACCCATATAAATAATAACCCAACATATAAACGATCAAGCCTATGGCGATACCCAATATAAACACAGCGCCTAACCATAAATAATTAGTGGGCTTTGTAAGTCCGATTTTATTTCTGCCGACCTTGCTTAACAAGATAAACGGCATAAGCATCATAGCTACAAAAAGTAGGGAGGTATAGCCATAATTGCCGGTAATATTAGCATTTAAAACCATAAAAAACCTTGGGATACCAAACAGGAGTATTAAGAACAGACCAAACTGCCAGTTGAAGTTTATATATTTTTGAAAAGGTTTTCTGAAATGGTTCATAAAGAGCGGAATGGTAGTGCTGTATAAAATTAGTAATTTAAAAATAGTGATATTCAAATAACATTTCTAACGTTATGTCCTAAAAAAAGCAGGCCTTCAGGCCTGCTTATAATGTTCATATATTAGGTAAAACGGTAACTTTTAAAAAAAATTATTCCTTTTTTACCATGGACAGATTGATAACAATAGCCATAAGCAACCAGATAATAAAAGTTTCGCCATGCGACATTTCATAAACAGAGCCCGATAATCTGGCAGCGCCTAAAACTATATACACAACGATAGGTGATAAAAACAAGCTAATAAGTAAACGGATAATTGATTTTTTATAGTCCATAAGAATATAATTGGGTTGGTTAGAAAAAAATATTAATATGATATTGTGGCCTCAGATACTTCCGAATCACAATACCTTCCTAAAGATACTCATTTTTTTAAAATTATTGGAGTGAGATTTTATGTGATATATTATGATTTAATGTTTAGAATTAACGGGTTATTTCGTGATCGTCATTGAGAATATATTGGACCAAACAGCTTTTTATCTCTTGCTCAAAGCTACTTCTTTGATTTTCAATAATTTTTGAGAGAGGTCGAGGCCTGATTCTTTTAACAAGCACAAATTAATGTCTAGTTAAGTCAAAAAAAAAACGAGCATAAGCCCGCTTTTCCTTTGAAAGTTTTTATTATAAACATTTAGTGTCTTCTTTCAGATCAGGCATTACAGCATCGGCAGAACTTTTAGTTACTTCCTGGCAATAGAGATTATTCTTTAAAATACCTGTTTGAAATAACATTTGTACATAATAGGTTTTACCGGCTTCTATTTCGATATAGATGGGTTCGGCCTTTGCTTTAGCCTTTTTGCCGGCGAACTGAACTGTAAATTTACGTTTACCGGGAGCAACCTCATGTACAGAAAACCTTTTATTATTTAACTTACAAGCCAAGGTATCGTCGATAAAGGCTGTAAATCCGGCAGCAGAACCTGCGAAGCCTGTTGTCCGTAAAAAATAGACTTTGGCAACGGCGGTGCTTTCATCTTCGCTCGCTACGGCCTCTTGAGCTGTTATACCTTGAAATGTAATAATTGTTAGTAATGCTAAAATGACTTTTTTCATAAATTAAAGATTTGATTCTAAGTAGCAACGCATATAAATCGAATTAATTTTATTGGGATGGTTATTATTTTTAAAAAAAACCCACAGTACTATTTTTTTAGGATTACCTGACCAAGATCATTGACTTGTAAAGCTGTTTATGTGTAAATTATAGGGTTAAAATCATTAAATATTATGTTATGGAAAGTGTTAAGTTCGTGAGGGAAAACACCCGCGAAAGGGAGTTTGCCTATGAGGTAAGAAAAAGGGTACGTGCCTATTTTAAAGATAATAACAAATCTATTTATGGTAACTATACTATGTACCTAAAATCATTGATTATTTTAGCCATTTACATAGTTCCTTTTATCATCATACTCACCGCACCTATATCGCCCTGGGCAGCACTGGGCTTGGCTGTGATCATGGGCATCGGTGAAGCCGGTGTAGGCATGTCTATTATGCATGACGGAGTACATCATGCCTATTCTTCAAAAAAATGGGTAAACGATCTCGCATCGTCTACCATGTTCTTGCTTGGCAGCAATATCTTTAACTGGAAAATACAGCATAATATAAAGCATCATACCTATACCAATATTTATAACTATGATCCTGATATCTCGAACTTAAAGATCATCAGATTATGCCAATATGGGCCGCTAAAAAGGTATCATCGTTTTCAACAATTCTACGCTTTTCCACTCTATGGCCTTATGACATTTGCAAGATTATTTGGTGAAATAGGTGTATTGCTCGATTATAACAAAAAAGGTATCACCAAAGATCAAAATGTAGATCCAACCTGGCAACTCATAAAACTCATTGCCATTAAGATCGTTTATTTTGGGGTGATCATTGGTTTGCCCGTATGGCTTACTAATTTCGCTTTTTGGCAAATTCTCTTTGGCTTTGTGGCCTTGCATGTAACTGCAGGGATGATCATGAGTACGGTATTTCAAATGGCACATG
>CBDUPN010000177.1:0-3327 GCA_965369125.1 uncultured Aureibaculum sp.
CAAAATGAGAATTCTCATACTGCTTTCAAACCATATCAGTATAGTGAAGCTTCAAAATTTGTCGATCTTGATGCTCAAAAGAATGCCCTTATAAAACCCAAGTCATCCTGGGGTGGGAAAAAATTATGGAATGAACACTTCTTTAAGGTGCAAGAGAAGGATTTTTGGTTTACTATTAATCCTGTTTTTGACCTACAAATAGGAAAAGACAATTCTGACAATATCGATTTTACCTATAATAATACAAGGGCGATACAAATCCAAGGTGGATTGGGTAAAAATTTAAACTTCCATTCATCTTTTTATGAAAGCCAAGGTAGATTTACGAGCTATGTAAACGATTTTATTAGAGCGAATAATCCACTAGGAGCTTCTGGCACTGTTCCCGGGAGAGGTAAAGGTAAAGGGCTTCAGGAAGGTGGTTTTGATTACCCAATAGCTGAAGCGTATTTATCATACACTCCTAATAAGTTTTTCAATTTCCAATTTGGCCACGGTAAGAATTTTATCGGTGACGGATATCGATCCATGATCCTGTCTGATGTAGCCGCCCCCAATACACATTTTAAAATTAGCACTCAATTCTGGAAGATAAAATACACCAATCTATGGATGTGGCTTGATGATGTTCGGCCGGAAGTAAGTGTTAATGAACTCAGTCCTCGAAAATTTGCAGCGATCCACTATTTAAGCTGGAATGTCAACAAAAAATTGAATATTGGCCTATTTGAAGCGGCCATTTCAGAAAATGGAAATAATACAGGTTTTGACATCAGTTTTTTCAACCCGATTATTTTTTATAGAGCAGTTGAATTCACAAGAGGTTCTGAAGGTGGAAATGCTGTGATCGGGCTTACAGGTAAATATAAATTAACAGATAACATAACCACCTATGGACAGTTCGTTTTAGACGAGCTTACAGTGGGACGTTTTTTTGACGGTAGTGGTTATTGGGCCAATAAATTCGCTTTACAATTGGGTGCTAAATATCATAATGCATTTAAGATCGATAATTTATCATTACAAGGTGAACTTAATTTAGCTCGGCCGTATACCTATTCTAATCGAAGAACCATTTTAAATTATGGCCATTTTAATCAACCATTGGGTCATCTTTGGGGGGCTAATTTCTGGGAAGCCATAGGCATTGCACGATACAAAAAAGACAGGTGGTTTGGTAATGCCAAATTAACTTTTGGTAAAAAAGGCTTCGATATCAACGGATTGAATTATGGTGGAGACATTTATATAAGTAATGATGATAGAATTGCAGATGCCGGGATTGAACTGTTACAAGGCAATAAGACGAATATTTTTATTGCTGATCTGCAAGGAGGTTATGTTGTGAATCCAACCACTAACTTGCAATTTTTTGGGGGATTGACATTCAGGAATTTTGATCCGGCTGTTGAAACAACAGGCTTCACTCAAAAAAATACAACTTGGTTTACAGTTGGTTTACGCACAGATGTTTTTAATTGGTATTTTGATTTCTAGGATGACCGTATAGTATGAAAATAAATCTTTTTATACTATTATTCTTTGTTGTTCATTGTATTTACTCTCAGGAAGAAAAAAATAATCATTTCGCTTTACAGTTGGATTATTTTTACGGCAATGTGATCAAACATAAAAAGAAGATCTCGCATTTGGCAATTAGTCATCCCGAAGGATTTATGCTTAGTTGGAATAACAAGACAACATCCAAAGACAAGAACCTAATGCGTTACAATTACCCAGATTATGGGTATACATTTATCTACCATGATTATAAAAACCCAATTTTAGGGAAATCATATAGCTTACAAGCAAATTATACCTTTTATTTTGGGAGCCGAATTAAAAAAAACCAATTCTATTTAAAACTTGGTCAGGGAATAGCCTATAACACTTCTCCATTCGATCTAGAAAATAATAATAAAAATATAGCCTTTGGATCTCATTTATTGACCACTACCACTATTGGATTCAATTATAAAAGAAAACGCATTTTTAAAGCATTAGATGCAAACATCGGGATACTTCTTTCTCATTATTCTAATGGTCTTATAAAATCTCCAAATATCGGATTGAATTTATTATCACTAAATACAGGAATCAGCTATAATTTAGATGAACAAAATCCGATCGACTATTCGGTAACATATCAAAAAGATACAGCATCAACAATGGAACCGGTTAAAATGAATCTTCAGTTCAGCGGAGGAATGAATAGTTCCAGTAATATTGAAGGTAAGCAGTTTCCTTTTTATGTAGGTACAGCCTATGCCGATAAACGCATTAACCAAAAAAGCATTTTACAATTTGGGAGCGAGATCTTTTTTTCTAATTTTTTAAAAGAAGAAATACGTTTTAATAGCGTTGCTTTTCCGGAACGACCCTTCGAAGATGGTAAAGCCGATTATAAAAGAGTAAGTCTATTTGTAGGGCATGAATTAGACGTTGATAAGTTTTCTATAATAACTCAATTAGGATATTATATTTATTACCCTTATCCGTATGAAACGAGATATTATGAGCGTATTGGTGTAAAAAAATATTTTGGCGATCAATGGTTTGCTACTGCGACAATCAAAGCGCATTTATTTCTGGCAGAATCGATCGATCTTGGCATAGGAATTAGATTATGATGAAAAAGCTATATTCAATTTTAATTGTATTAATATTGCTCAGCTGTGACTCAGAAAATGGGTCTGACTGTTTGAAAACTTCCGGGGTTGAAGTAACCAAAAATTATTTATTAAGTGATTTTTCAAGGGTGATCGTTCATGAAGGTATTGAACTTGAGATCAAACAAGGAACAGAAAACAGTATTCAGATCAAATATGGTAAGAACTTGATCAATGATATTTATACTGAAATAGATGAAGGGCAATTAGTTATTAAAAATCGAATTTCATGCAACTTAATTAGAGATTTTGAGCCTGCCAAAGTAACGCTGACGGCTATCGATATTACTGAAATTCGAAATGCGTCTCAATTTCCTGTTTTTAGTACTGAATCCATTCGATTTAATTCATTAACCTTGATCTCTGAAGATTTTCTTATCGATGCAGTAAATGTTGGTGATTTTAATTTAAAAATAGAAAATCAAAGTCTTGAAATAATTTCGAATAATGTATCCAATTTTACGATTTCAGGAAGTACTGAAAATTTATTCGTCGGTTTTTATTCCGGACAAGGAAAATTTAACGGTGAACTTTTAATTGCTCAAAACGTAGGTATTTTTCACAGAGGCATTAATACCATGACCGTTAACCCAATCGAAAAAATAACAGGAGAAATTAGAGGTGCAGGTAATGTAATTGCCATAAACAAACCACCTAT